>NZ_LUFI01000050.1:0-41466 GCF_005281675.1 Sphingobium sp. MP9-4
CTCGCCGCATGAACTTCCACGCGACTGTGTAAGCTATCGAAATGAGGGGTCCCTTTTAGACGCCGATCACCCCGCTAACGGGGTTCTTTTTGCACGCCGATTCACAGCCAACCGGCACCAAGCCTGCGCCAGGGGCATCCTTCGTTGACGCAGCAGCTGCGCCCGGACAGCATAGTGCGATGGAACAGCCCCAGATCAAGGGCGGCGAGACATATGCCGAATATGAAACCCGACGCGATTCGCTGGAAGGCTCGGCGGGTTCCTATGAAGGTTATGGCTGCACACAGGATTGCAGCGGCCATGACGCTGGATATCGGTGGGCTGAGGACAATGACCTGACCGACCCCGACGATTGCGGCGGTAAGTCCTGGTCCTTTGAAGAAGGTTGTCGCTCTTTCGCGGAAGAACGCCAGGACGCAGAGGCTGAAGACGATTCGGAGCAATGAGGCCCTGGCATGTCGGCATGGTTGGGATGCCCCAGTCCCAACGGCGCAGTGCTATGTTGCGTATTCCGTGATTGGCAAAATTGCCCGGCTATAGCGGATTTTTGCAGAGCTGAAGAAACCGCCGCATTCGTTCTTCGCCAAACAGCCTGTGCAGTCGGGCATGTATTCCTGTTTCCAGTCGCTGATTGAGCGACGAGCGAAGCGTCGGATCGACGGCGCAAGGACGCAGGTCTGGCTGTTGTAAATCGATGTCCTGAGCCCGGCCCGATCGAGGATTCCTACGGCTTCGGCCAGCTCTGCCTGGTAGACGGCGTGGGTAACCGGAGTTACTCACCGCCCTCGGTCATTCGTTCACTTTCGGGCTAGTGCTGGAATCGATGATCACGGCAATATCGAGGCCAGACCAACACCATTTTAGTTGCGATCATCGCGCACGAAAGGTCGCGCTCATCGGCCAAAGTGCACCATGCCGCCGTACGACTTCCGCCGGCGTCTCCGACTGAACGACATACCATCGGGGCTGACCGAACCTGAATGTGGCCAGTCGCAATGCGTCCTTTTCGTCCTCCGAACAGATTGACCAATGCGTCACGCGCTTGCTGCGCTGACGCTTGAGGACAAGGCTGATTAGCACGGCATGTGCCATCGGCCTCTAGCGCAGCGATGCCGCTGATCCGAACTTTTGGACCCTCGGCACACCATACCGGTCCATCTCCGTCATATACGTGAGTGGGACGACACTGGAAAATCTTGCCAGAAGGCACAATCATTGCAGCGGCGGCAATCAATGATATCATAAAAAGGGGTTGTCCTCATCCGCATAGCGCTGCCCGATAAACTGGGTGTTTTGAGTGAAGGCATCTATGTCATGCTGAGCGAGATTGCGCAGGATTTCGTCGATCCGGCTCTGCATCTTGTCGAGGCTCTCATTCAGGATGAAGCTGGCTGATTTGCCGGTCTTGCGAAAGATCTCTGACCGGTGCAACGCCGGGATGTCGATGTAGCTTTTGACAAGCTTGGGCAGATGATGACTGCGCATTTGCTCGACATCGACGCGGGAGAAGCCGGGAATGGTTTCACGTTCCATCGCTGCCTCGACCTGCTGCAGACAAGCATGGATGCGGCGTATCCGGTCTTTGGCTGGGCCGGGTACGCGTTCATCTTCATAGTCGATGATCGCCGGCGGTAGCGGAGTGGCGGCGGCAGAAATGGCATTGGTCGGCTTCGTGGATGGGGAATTCTGGGCACCGAACAGGGCGCGGTTGAGCTTGTCAAAAATGCTCAATTCAGCCTCCAGCTCGCGTCTTGCTTCTCGCCATGACCTTCGTCCATCTTTCTTCAACCGCGCGTCATACACCACCCATACTGCCCTGCCAGCACGCTTATTGCGATACTGGTAGAGCAGCAACTGCAGGACGTACCATGCAGCAATCAGTCCAAAAAGGATTGCAAGGGCAGCGATCATGCGATGCTGAGAAGCGGATCCGTCCCGAGAGCGCGCTGCGATGCGCCTTCCGAGCGGGCGATATAGCCCTTGGCCTTTTCGGTTTCGGCCGAGAGGGCATCGACCGTCTGCTTCATGTTCGACAGCGCCTTGATCTTGAATTCATCGACGGCGTCCATCGTCGCGTAGATGTTGGCAAAGGCCCTCTGAAGCGTTTCGACCTGAATGGTCGAGGAGGCCGCCTCCTCATGTATGCGTGCCGTGTTGGTCTTGAGCAGTTCGCTGGTGCTCTCGATCATGTTCGAGGTGGCCGTGTTGAGGGCCGTGATCTGATCCAGCACGAGCTTCTGGCTGGCGAGCGCCTGCGCTACCGTCACGGCGGTGCGCAGGGCTGCAATGGTCGTCGTTGACGCACGATCGACGCCCTTGATCAGCTCGATGTTGTTCTTCTTGATCAGGTCCATGGCGAGGTAACCCTGGACCGTGACGGCCATCTGGGTGAGAAGATCGGTGGTGCGCTGGCGAACGTAGAACAACGCCTGCTCGCGGATGGCCTTGGCTTTCGCTGGATCAATCGCGTCCAGCTCTGCCGCCTTGTCCTCGAGGCGGGTGTCGAGGGTCTTGGAGATATGGATCATCTGCTCCAGTTTCCCCATCATTTCCCACATTTTGCGACGCTCAGCTTCGATGGCGATGTTGTCCTGAAGCAAGCCATCCTTGCCTCGGGTCAAAGCCGTGAGAATGCCGTTGATGTGGCTTTGAGCAGACGCATATTTGTCGAAATAGGCCTTCAGCTTGCTGCCAAAGGGGATAATGCCGAACAGCTTGCGTGGCTGGAGCAGGCCGCCATCGCGCGACGGATCGAGCCCTTCGATGACATTGCGCAATTCAATCAAGGAGCTGCCGACGCCACCCTCACCGTCCATCGCCTTGGTTGGGCGATCGAGAAAGCGGTTGCTCTGGCTCGTGAGGGCAACGATCTCCTTCTGGCCGATGTTGGCCAGCTGGTTGACCTTGTTGCCGAAGTCCGGGCTGTTGGCGTCGAGCGATACCAGTTCGCCGACATATTGGTCCACCTTGACGTCGAGCTTGCTCTTAACGTCGGAATCAATCGGCACAAGGACAGCAGCCTTTTCCGATGGGATAGAGGCTACGGGTTCCGGCGCTTTAAGGACAAGATCGTTCATGGTTACCCCCAAAATTCGTTCTGCATTCAGTAACTAGGCGATTTCTTGCGCGTGCTCCAGCCTATGCGACTCTGCTTTGCGCCTCTGTGACCGGTGTCGCGGTGCCATAGATTTGTGCTCGCTGAATGATCGTGCCGGCCCATCGCGAGTGCGTGGCAGGCTCGCACATGCTGCCATGGGCGCCGAAAACCGCCGGGGCGTCCTTTTCGAGGATCGCCCGAGCTTCGGCCATTTCTGCGCCGCTTGGACGGTACAGGCTCTGGATGGTTTCCATCTGCAAAGGATGAACCGCTGTCTTGGTCAGCAAGCCATGTTCGATGTCCTGTTCAACCTCAGCGCGGAGCAAATCGGTTGAGGAGAAATGCTCGAAAACGGGCGCTGCGACGCTGAAGCCGTAGGGCAGGAAGGTTCCAGCAATGTCGCGGATGACCGGCCCAAGCGGACCATCATAGGCGGTCCGCGTATTGGAGCGACGAACCCCTAGGATGTTGAGGATATCATTGCCGCCAATGCGAATAGCGGTGACACGGTCGGCATAGGGCAGCAGCTGGTCCCGCAGACGGCTAAGCGCCGTCCGTTCAAAGGCTTCCTCGCCCTCGATCGTGGGCATGAAGGCATGTTTTCCGTGGACGAGCACGGAAAGCCATTGGGGCAGGTTCTGAGTCGTGATCTTCGGGAGGACAAATCCCTGGATTGCTTCAATGCCCGGAAGGCGCAGCAAGCGGACCAGCATCTCGATATTGCGCGGACGCGCGAATACCAGAACAGGCGTTTCGCGCGCAGCAAATTGGGCCAGCGCTTCGGCAAAGCGCGCTTCAGCTTGCTCAACCTGATCCTCGCGAATGGCGTCCTCAAGGCAGATGACAATGGAACGAACCGAAGGGTTGGCTCCGTAGGCAGTGTCGAGGAGATTGTCCTTGATCGCAGGGACGTACAGGGTTGCCCCCAACTCAATTGCTTTCATTCCTGTTCCCCCTGCAGGCGCTTGATGATCGTCACGGCGCGGTAGTTTTTCAGGTCCATTTCTTCGACCACCAGGCCGACAGCTTCTGCCAAATGCCTGATATGCTGGACTTCAGGGTCATCGAGATCGCGGACGCAGACCCGATCAGGAACTCGGCGCAGGATCGCGCGGGTAGCTTCGGCGATGCCCGGCTTGATCCGGTTTACGTCGCTGATCTCACCTTCCACGGTGAACTTGCGGAGCAGGGCTTCGCGTCCGTCGCGTGCTGCATTCGCTTCATTCAGCGACCATGGATTCCAAATTGCCTTCGGCATGGGCGCATTTTCGATGGCAGTGATGAAATGACGGCTGATGTCGAATGGCGCGTGCTCTTCCTGGAAAAGGCAGGCGTGGAAATCGTCTGGACCCACGAGGTCATCGGTCAGGACAGAACGGCTGATGAGACCCGAGACGATGCCGTTCAGTAGGCCGCTCGGAATGACATAATCTTCGGCCGTGGCAGCCAGATCCGCGCAGCCAGCGGGATCGGCGATGACTGCAAGATAGGGCGAGAAGCCGAGCGATTCCTCAGCGAGCGAGCGCTCGAGCTCACCCTTGATCGCGCCCTTGCCGGTCCATCCGTCGAGGAAGATCGAGGTTTCGGTACCGTGACGAGCCTTGATGTAGCGAAGGGCATTGAGATCGATGCCGCGACCGCGAATGATACTGATCGAATAATGATGGGCATCAACGCCGATACGGACCAGAGCGCGCTTCAAAAGGACGCCGATGGGCGTCCCTGCCCGCGCCAGAGAAATGACGACACATTCCTTGGCGGTTTCCGGGCACGCCGCGGTCTTGCGCGCGAGGAACTCGATATGTGCCCGCAGCGTCCCGCCATTACGGCGAAGCGCGTCGGCGTAGAGCGTCATATAGCGCTCGTCCGGCACCTTTTCCGGTGACAGCATTTCAGAATAGTGGCGCGTGCCCGACTGGATCAGGCGCTCCTTCTCCTCGACATCGACATGCTGGATTGCGGCCGGCTTAAGCAGGATCTGGACGTCAGACGGATCGTAAGAGCCGGAGAACAGGGCGGGTTTTTCAGCGAGGATCGTGCTCATTAGCGGGTCCAATCATTGCCGCTGCGCACAGCGTTCCAGAACTGAGAATTAGTGGGGGCCATGGCAAAGTCACACAGGTCCATGAAGCCGACGTCCGAGGTGCTGTCGCCGACGCCGATGATCGGGGCGCCGGGCGCGGTGGAGCGGACTTTCTCGATGAGGTAGGTGACCGCGTGCCGCTTGCTCAGCCACGAGGGCATGTAGGCGAGATTGTTGCCGTTCTTGTGGCGACGCCAGCCGAACGGCGTAATCTCGGCATGAACCTCGGTCAGCTCATCCAGGATCTCGCCATCATCGATGTTGCTCTTGATGACGATGTAGAGTGGCAGGCCGTGCTCGGAGACGATCCAGTGACGGAACTGCTCTGCTTCAAGCGGTCGGGTCATCTCCCCGTATATCTCATGGATGCTGGGCTCTTTGGCGGCCGAGGCGATGAGGTGGCTGTGCCACTCTTCGTCGACCGCCCCCCCTTCAAGTGTGATGCAACCACCGTTGGAGCAGATCGCTGGCGCCTGCTCAATATCGACCCGGGACACCACTTCGGTGCTGCGGGCGGTCACGGGGATGACCTTGCCGGCGCGAAACCAGCCGAGCAGGTTTTCCTGGCGCTTAGTGGCATAGCCCGACGGCGAACCATCGACGAGCGTGCTCATCAGGCGGAGACCATCCGCCTTCTTGTCAGGGCACTTCCGGGCAGTTTGGAACAGGGTGTCATCCAGATCGGTGAACACAACAGGCGCGGTCATTCTTATTTTTCCTCCGCAGAGTGGTATGCGCAAAGGACCATCTCAATCGGTATGTCCTTGCCAAGAGCGGCGACGGCCGCCTTCGCCTGGCGGACCTGTTCACCCGCAATCTCAGCAGTGATGATGATGCGGTCGGGCTGATGGTCTAGGATGTTATAAAGGTGGCAGGGGGCGCCGCTGCCGTAAGCATCGTCGAAATGCGATACGTTCTCCATGGCATGGCCCAGCAGCGCGGGCGTCCGGGTGATGCATTGGACGGCGGCAATCCCGCCCTTGGCTTCGATTTCCTCGGCGATGAGCAAGGCTTCATAGCTGTGTTCGCCGTCGCCAAGCACAAGGATGCGCTCTCCGGCCTTGGGTTCCACCGGCGCTCGGAAGGCGCACTCCGGGTCGAGAAGACCCGAACGGCTGCCCATGCCAGTGGCCGGCGCCGTGCCCACACCATTGCTGGTGCTGGCCAACTGGGGCGGCACCTGGTCCGGGTTCTTCTCCCAATTCATCGCGCCCCGCAGGATCGCGTGCCCGGTGGTGGGAAGCGGCATGGCCGTGCAATAGGCCTGGCCGCTCCAGTCGGTGAGGCAACAGGTTTCGATGCGCTCAAGGTTCGGCAAGGCCGCCATCATTGCTTCCGCGCCGCCGATGAAGGTGTGGCCCGTGCTGCATTCGTCATCGATGATGACGAGGGTTCGGGCGGAACGCGCGAGCGCGATCAGCTGCTCATCCGCGATCTGGACGAGATGCGAGGTTGCATGGCTGTGCCCCTCTTCAAAGGTTGCGATGATCGTTGATCCGTCGACGCGCTGGCGGGAGGTCTGCAGGTAGAGAGCAGAGACATCAGGATTGTTGCGCCGATAGGCGGCAAACACGCCTTGCCCAAGAGCTGTCGCCGTCTCTGCCATGCCGAGGAAGGCGACCGGCTGGGGTAATTCGGCGGGCAGCATAGCCCCCAGCTGATCCATGGAACCGCGCATGGCGGCCGGAGCCGCCGGCAGGTGGCGTCCGAGAACCTTCGAGACGATCAGGAACCCACGCTTAGGATTGGCGCGAGCTGCAAAGCCGCACAATTCGTCGATCGAAGCGTCGTTCTGAATTTTGAGAGTGAGAGTGCCGCTTTCAAGCGTCACGACGCGCGTGTCGTCGACCATGATCGTCATGGATCAGAAATTTCCTCTTTATCTGTGAGCCCGATAGCCGGGTATGCCCTGCATATATTTGATCATGTCAGAGGCGTCTGGACCAGCAGTATTCCTCTGCTGTTGGTTTCTATTTTTGCCCCGAGATGCCGGAGCAGATTTTGAGGCTCAATCTGTGCTAGGGAGGCAAGATTGACCTCGGCCCATGCAGGCCGATCGACCGACAAGGTGGCCACATATTCATCTCGTTCCTGCCCAATTGCCCCGCTTCTCTGCGTGTAGGCGGACAGGGCGACGGTATGGATAGGTTCAGCGACCGCCATAGAATGCCCTACGAGCCGCACCAGCAGCGAACAGACATGGTCGAGGTAGAGAGCTGCGCGCTCCTTCTGGGTCAGCTCTTTCGGGCGGAATGCCAGCTGTGTGAAGTCAGCCGACCATTTGACCGAGGGCATGTCCTCGATTTCCGGCAGGTCCACGTCGAGTAGTAGCCTGCCGTCGCTGAAGGAAATCGCGATATTGGTTTCGCGGGGCCATTCCAGCGAGCCGAGACGTTGCAGCAAAGCGTCTTCGATCGCAGCGAGATCGGGTCCCGCGTTCGCTTGAGCGGCCCGCCAAGCCATGAGCGCCGCCATGTGTTCCTCGCCAGAAGCAAATTGCTCGCGGCTTGGCTTTCCCGCGCTGGAGCCGGAGATCTGGCCGACGGTTTGGGGAATGTCGAGATGGATGGTCGTTAGAGAGGTGGCAGCGCCATTACGCGCATCGACATTTTCCTGAAGGAATTCGCGCAATTCGTCCTTCATGGTTCGCTTGATGAGCGGGATCAGTGCGGGGTCAATGGACTGGCCTTCCCCATCGAGAAACACCAGCTGATGCTCGACAATCCGAGCTACGAGGCCGTTGGGGATCTGAGGCTCCGGGGGCGTTGGCGCGGCTGGTGGCCGACTTGGAGTGGAGCTGCGGCTGGGCTTGTCGAGCCGCTCGCGATAGCTCAGCCCGGTTCCGGGGATGCCGACATTGCCATAAACACCGCGCTTACCCATCGTAATCGAGGCGCCACGCGGCCCGACCGATAGCGAAGCACCAGAGCCGCTGAGGTTGAGCCGGACGCCCGGCAAGATTGAAATACGTCTGCTGAATCGAAAACCCACGAGCCCCCCTCAGGCGCTGACGATGATGCTGACGACGCTGGCGCGCAGCCGGTTGACGACCTCCCGGCGATTATTCTCCGAATGGTGGCCAAGGGTTGGCGCGGTGAAGCCGGCGGCCGCGATCATTTCGAAAACAAAGCTGCTGCGGATGCCAAAGTTCACATTCTCTGAGATCGAACCGCGCTCGCGCATATTTCCATGGGCAAGGGACGCCGAGGTGACGCCGACCAGGTTCCCATATTCATCGACGATGGCGCCGCCAGAGGAGCCTGACCCGATGGGGGCGGTGAACTGGAAGCGGGAGATGTCGCCGTGGTTTCCGGTGAGACCTGAGATGTTGCCGGTAGTCACCTTCAGATCAGCGCCCAGCACATCCATCAGGGGAAAGCCGGCAGCCATCACGCTTTCGCCGAGCCAGATAGGCGCACCGATACGCATGGGCAGAGGCTGGCCAATGGTTGAGCCTTCGAGCAGCGCCAAATCATGCTTGGGATCTACTGCGACCGGTCGGAGAAGATTTTGCGTCCGTCCCTGACGAAAGCTCTCTCCATCCTCGATGACATGGGCATTGGTGATCACGAGATCAGGCGCAACGATGATACCGCTGCCGGTGCCGATGACCTGTCCTGGGGCTGCGGACGGGCGATGCCGGTCGGGTTCAAACGGCGGGGGTTGGTCTGGCTCTTCCGTCCGCGCCCGCTTTTGCTGTCGGAAGGGCATGGTCACAGAGGCGAGATTGCGGGCGCGGAGATAGGCGTCGATGCCGAAGGTATAGCCTTCGTTCGAGACCTTCATCCGCCGAGTGACGGCCTTCACGTAGATTTCAGAGAGGATGATGGCGGCGAGTTGGCCGTCTGGAGCCGGCAGCGCATATTGCTCGCCTGAAATCTCCATCTGGATGGGATAGCTCTGATTGACGAAGCCTCCTGACCGATCATCAACGATGTAGGCGATGATCTCGAACTGATCACCCAACGAAGCGAAGGAGGAGAGATACCAGCTCCCCTGCTGACCTTCCTCGAACGGCAGAACTGCGCCCTGCGGGTTGATCGCTGCGACGCCCAATCGCTCAGCATCGCGCCCCAGAATCCGGATGTGGCATTCTGGATTATTGTTGAGCTGGATGCGTTGACCAGGTTGCGGAGTGATCACCAGAGGCCCTCGTGCTTAGCTGACTTCAAGAACGGTGTTTGAGATGGCGATCTCAGTGTCGATCGAGCGACGGTCGATGCTGTCCGGGGTGAGACGGCCGGTCAGCAGTCCCGCCCAATCCGCAATGATGCGCGTGCCGACTTTCTCGCCATAGACAACGCCGCCGGCGGGACGGCTGTTGATCTCAAGCGCCTTCCAGCTACCGTCCTTGGCCTTGCGGAACTGAACATTCACAACGCTATGCAGGTTGAACAGCTCGATCAGCCGGGCGGCCGCGTCCTTCAGCGGATGCTCGGACTGGACACGCTGGCGGCCGTTCTCTTGTTTCGTGCGCGCGACTGCCTTCAGCAGCCGGCCGTGGTGCGCGAGAATGTCGAACGAGATCTCTGGGCCCGGCAGGAATTCCATCAGCAAGAGTTCATCGATCGGGCCGTCCACCTCCTGCGCGCGCATGGCATCGAGGTAGAGGTCCACTCGGATCTTCCGCTCGTCTGGGTTGAGGATATGGCTGGTCGGATTGACCTTGGTCAGATGCCAGAACCCGAGGCCATTGACGCCCTTGCGCGGCTTTACGCAGGGTTCGGAGTCCTCGCCATGGACTTCTGGAAAGGTGAAGATGCTGCTCTCCAACTGCCACGTGGTTTCGACGGGCGTGGTCAGCAGGTGAAAGGGTTCGTCGCGGATCGCCTCCGCGAAATCATATTTGTCCTCGAGAAGAGCGAGCGTCTCGATCGAACCTGGCAACTCCACCCGGCAGGGCAGGTCTGCTTGCGAGAGGGCTTTGCGGTACCGTGTCGGGATTAGGATATCGATGCCCCGGGCGATCACCATCTCCCGCGCCCATTCGACATATTGAGCCACCGGCAAATTGGGTTCGACCCAGGTCTCGGTCGGCCCCTCATAGGCCGGCATGCCTTCGCCCACGCTCGCGTAGACCTCCAGCGTCGGATCGGCTGCGATCATGGCAGCCGAAATAGGAGCAAGGGAGAAGCCGCGATTGAACCAGATACGCATGGGAAAGTCCTAGAGGAGAGATGGTCTTTTTGTGGTTAAGACAGGCGGTCAGGGCATGATCCGTGCGGCACGCGCAGCCTTCAGCCAAGCTGGGAATTCGGATAGAATGCGGTCGTAAAGCTGATCGTCGCTGATGCGCGAGAGATCATCGACGCTGAAGAAGCCCGCATTGTCGACAACCCGGCCGTCGATGGTATCGAGCTTTCGCAAAACCCCGTAGTTCGCGTTGCCGACGCCCACGAACTGCCAGAAAATCGGGCGGTTCGAGATCCGCTGGAGTATCGCGATGATCTCTTTCGAGGTCGAACCGTCGATTCCGCCGTCGGTCAGGAAAATGATCAACAGCGGCTTGGTGCGGTGGCTCGGCTCGGCGTCCAGAATGGCATTCATAACCACTGGCTCATTATTGCCGTAGCCGATGGAGTCCCCGCCTTCCTTGACCGCGCCGCCGAAGAAGCCCTTCTTGCCGGTCTCGCGGGCGCCGATTTTCGCGCCGGGAGAAGGAAGTGTGCGTGCGACGAAGCCTTCGAGGTTTATTGCGGTCAGATCCTCGACCTGCTTGCAACGCGAGGCATAAAACCACGTCGACATGGTGCCATCATCGTCTAGCCGCAGGGCTACTGGCGCGATGCGTTCCACCGTCTCCTGGACAGTGCCATTGCTGTAGAGTTTGGCCATGGAGCCGCTGCCATCGATGACGAACAGGACTTCGGTCTTCTCATGCTCGATACCCGCCTTCTTGAGCGAGACGCCGACTTGCTGCTTGCGCAGATCGACCTTGCTCAGCGAGACAGGCGCGGATGGCGCGGCGGACGGAATGGGCGCCGGCGCAGGGGTGCTCGGTGCGGGGGATGAAGCAGATCCGTCATCGACCTCTCCGCCGAAGTGTGTGACCAAGGCCGCAAGACCACCGGCAAAGCCCTGCACGACAGCGCCGAGGCGCCAGGCACCATTATGGCGGTAGAGATCCAGCAGCATCACTGCTTTTTCGTCGCCAAGATGCGGCTTGGCGTCGACGGTCACAGCGTTGTTGATGGTCGCCTTCAACACGGTGGCTCGTTGCAGCGGGAGCGTGTCATGGGTCGCGGTGATCGTGATGCGGTCGATATGGCCCGGGACCTTCTCAGGATAGATCGAGAAGAGCGTCCCGCTGTCCAACCGGGACATCGTGATGGATTTGTCCGGGCTAGCGCTGTTGCTGAAGAGGACCGTATAGTGGTCGTCGGCAATCTTTTTCGCCGCGTCGAGTCCGAATGCGGCAATGTCGATGTCGGCCGGATCATGGACAACGATCACGTTGATGACATTGCTGTCAGTGAAATCCGCGATGGCACGCTTTTCGCCGGGGTTCATCAGGTTCAAGGCTCGATACCCTATGGACAAAAAAGACAGTTGAACCGCCGGAGGCAGGCCCCGGCGGCTCGAGAGGTAGCAGCTAGGTGACCGGCCGCTTCATGGATATCAGCCGAGGTTAACGCCCATACCGCCGGCCAGGCCCGCCAGGCCTGATTCCCAGCCTTCGCCGATCGCCTTCACCTTGATCTCGCCCTGGGCGCTGCGATACAGCTCGACGAAGATCATGGCGGCGTTGGTGCTGCTGTCTTCCGACAGGTCGAAACGCGCGAGCTCCTTGCCATCGGCATCATTGATGACGCGTGCGTAGGCGTTCGAGACCGAACCGAAATTCTGTTTGCGCTCGGCGCCTTCGTGGATGGTAACCGCGATCACGACCTTCTTCACGTCGGCCGGCAGTTTGGCGAAATCGATCTTGATGGTTTCGTCGTCGCCTTCGCCGTCACCGGTGCGGTTGTCGCCGCCATAGACGACCGAGCCGTCGGGCGAGGTTTTGTTGTTGTAGAACACGAAGTGCGCGTCCGAGATGACCTTGTCGGTTTCCCCGATGATGAAAGCCGAGGCGTCGAGGTCGAAGGCCTGGCCATCGGTCTTGCGCACGTCCCAGCCGAGGCCGACCGTGACGGAGGTGAGGCCCGGAGCCTCCTTGGAGAGCGAAACGTTGCCGCCTTTGACGAGAGAAACAGCCATTGAAGACTCCTGCTGGCACTGTGTTTTTGAAAGGTGTGAAGGCAGGCCGGGGGCGCGGCTGCGCCCCCGGAACAGATCAGCCGACGTTGACGCCGTAATTGGTGGCAAGCGGACCCAGGCCGCCCTTGAAGCCCTGGCCGACGGCGCGGAATTTCCAGTCGGTGCCGTGACGATAGACTTCGCCGAGGATCATCGCGGTTTCGACCGAGGCGTCTTCCGACAGGTCGTAGCGGACAACTTCGTTGTTCGACTTCTGGTTGACCAGGCGGATGAACGCGTTCGAGACCTGGCCGAAGCTCTGACCCTTGGCCTCGCCTTCGTGGATGGTGACGACGATCGCGACCTTGTCGACGTCGGCCGGCAGCTTCGACAGCGTGACCTTGATCTGCTCGTCGTCACCTTCGCCGGCACCGGTGCGGTTGTCGCCCTGATGCTCAACGCCGGCTACGACCTTGTTGTTGTAGAAGACGAAGTCGCTGTCGCTGCGGACCTTGCCGCTGGCGGCCAGCAGGAAGGCCGAGGCGTCGAGGTCGAAGTCCGAGCCGTCGGTGGCGCGCGCGTCCCAGCCCAGGCCGATCATGATTTCGTCGAGAGTTGGATCTTCCTTCGACAGGCTGACATTGCCACCCTTGGAAAGCGAAATTGCCATGTTTCAAACGTCCTTTCATTTTGGCGTTGGTGGTTCCGCGCGGCGCCCGCCCAGCAGCGCGCGAGAGATGATCAAGCTACTTGCGCTTGAATTCGATTGCCCCCTTGCTGATGTCCCAGGTGCCATCCGCATGAAGGCGGGGCGCCCGTTCAGCAGCAACAAAGGCGCGGCCGCTCTTCCCATATGTCTCGACATGCTGGATCACGATCTCGCGATCGATATCGAGATGGGTGATGGCGACCCAGTAGGAGGTCCGGTTCGGATTGAGCAGTGGCACGGTGACCTCGCTGCCATCCTGGCCGTAGAAGATGAGCTTGGGACGATAGCTCTCGAAAGAGCCGGCGCCGTTGCTGACGGCGCTGTAAGCACCAAACAGGGCGTAGCGAAGCTCGTCCGGACGATGCAGGACTATTTCTTCTTCACCAGCTACCTGAGAATCTCCCGACAGGGTGATGTAGGGCAGCGCGTGAGAGCGCCCCATGTCCTTCCAATACACCTTGCCGCAGGTCCCGTCCTTGAGGACGTAGAAGCAATAGAGGTCGAGGTCGCCCTCTCCCTTTCCACGTCCTTCCCATTTGAGCTTGGCGCGAATGCTGCCCGTGGCTTTCGACAGGCTCACACGCTCATTTTTGGCGAGCGTGACCTTCTTGAGGGAGACAGCGCTCACTGGTGTTGACGGGGCGGAGGCTGGCGTTGGCGCTTGTTCATTGGCGCCTTCGACGTCGACGCCGAAATTGATAGCAAGCGGGGCCAAACCGCCGTTGAAGCCCTGACCGACGGCCCGCACCTTGAGGGTGCCGTTGCGCTTATAGACTTCACAGATGATGAGAGCCTGCTCGGACATGCCGGCTAGTGGGATCTCGAAGCTGTTCGATCCCATCTGCATTTTGAGAGCACCAACGTCGGCGAGGCGGCGCGACTGATCGTGGCTTGTGTCCAGTGCCACGCAGAAAGCGATGGTCTCGATGGTCGCAGGCAGTGTGGCTGGGTTGATCTCGAAAACCGCTGCGCGCTGTTCCTGATAGATCGTGAGGTTTGCACCCGGGACGCTGGGCTGGCCATAGAAAACCATGCCAGCATCACCTTCGACCTTGCGCTCGCCGGTCAAAAGATAGGCTGAGACGTCCACCTCGGCTTTGCCGGGCGTGGCGTGCCAGCTGATTTCCACGATATTGCTATTGATCTCGGCGTTTGCGCCTTTTTGAAGCTGCATGGCTCTTGCGTATGTCTGATGGTGATATGACGGGGCGCCGTCGGGCGCCCCGTTGCTCGATCAGGCCGTCTGCGGACCAGGATTGCCGGTCGGCGAAGCAGCCGGGCTGGTCGGTTCGACCGTGTCGGCGCCTGCCGTATGCGCACCGACGATGACCTGGCCGGTGGGCAGGATCGCCTCGGCTTCACCACTCTCTTCATATTCATGCGGAAAGCGCTTGCGGTGGCGGACCGATGCCCAGAGCGAGAGCGCTAGAATGGCCGCGCCCAGCAGGCCAGTGACGACTTCCGGGGTTTCGATCCGGATGCTCAGAAGCATGATCATGCCCAAGGCGATGATCGCATAGAAGGCACCAGGCTCGAGGAAGCGGAATTCCGCCAGGTGGCCACCCTTCACCAGCGCGATGGTCATCGAGCGGACGAAGAAGGCGCCGATGCCGAGGCCCAGAGCAATCAGGATGATGTTGTTGGTGATGGCAAAGGCGCCGATCACGCCGTCGAAGGAGAAGGAAGCGTCCAGAACCTCAAGGTAGAGGAACGCGCCTGCGCCTGAACGAACGACCGCACCGGTCGCATCTTCTTCGCCGCCGACCAAATCCCCGAACCACTGCACGAGGAAGTAGACCACAACACCGGCGAGGCCGGCAATCAGGAAGGTCTGCTGTTCATGACCGTGGACGAGGAAGGACAGGCCAGCAACGATCGCGACGGTCGCGATGTAGGGAGAATAAGGGATCTTGGCGAAGGCCGACAGCGGGCCTTCGATGAAGCCGAGCCAGTGATGCTCGCGCTCGTCGTCGAAGAAGAAGCTGAGGCCGACCAGCATCAGGAACGCGCCCCCAAAGCCAGAAATGCCGACATGGGCACCGGTGACGATCTGCTCATAGAGTTCATGTTCGGTGACCGCGATGCGCGCGGCTTCCCACGGCCAGACGAAGGCCGAGAAGGAGACGATCAGGATCGGGAAAATGATGCGCATGCCGAAGACAGCGATGAGCATGCCCCAGGTGAGAAAGCGGCGGCGCCAAACCTCGTCCATGTCCTTGAGGACGGTCGCGTTGACAACCGCATTGTCGAGGCTGAGCGAGGTTTCCATAACGCCGAGCACCAGCGCAAGGAAAGCCATGGAAAGGGCGCCGCTGAGCAACCCGGACTCACTGTAACCGACCAAACCGGCTGCAATGAGGGCAAAGACGGTGAACGCCAATGACCCTGTGAAATTCTTCATTTATACCCCCCTGTGGGCTGACTGGATCAGGTCAATCCTGCCGCAAAAATGTGAAACGATGAGGTGGCCGGCTCAATCCTTCGAGCCGGCTGTCCAGCGCAGGCGGATGCCGATGTCGTCGGCGAACTGCTTCTGGTCGCGATAATATTTTATATGGCGCTTCATCTGCAGGTTCCCCCCCACGTTATCGATGAGGGCGATACCGCAGAGACGGCGGTTATCATCCCCTTCATTCATCTGAACCTCGATCTCGGGCTGCCCTGGGATGTTCATCCGGACGATACCGTCGGTCTGGCGCCAGTTGGGGACGCCGTCGTAGATCAGAGCGAACACCCCGATGCGCTTGATCTGGTCGAAGAAGCGTCCGTTGACCCGGATCGTCTCGCCGGTTGCGACCGAGCCGGTGCGGTCATCGCCGGAGAGCTCAATCCAGGGCGCATAGTCAAACGAGCCGAAGCTCTCGCCGAGAGCCTGGATGCAACCCTTGAAGCCATCATGCATCTCGAACATGACGCCGAGGTCAAGGTCGACCTTCTTGGACCCGCCGCCGAAGAAGCCGCGCTTCGCTTCGCCCTGGTTCCAGTTCAGGTTAAGGATGATCTCGCCGAACGTCGAACCGGTCTTTTTGAGGCTGACCGACGGATTGGATTTCTCCAATGTGATCTTCTTCAACGAGACAGGCGCTGCCGGAGGTGGAGGTGGAGCTGGAGGCGGAGGCGGAGGCGGCGCTGCGGGACGCGGGGGCGGCGGAGGCGCGGCCGGCGTCGGCGTGGGGGCAGGCGAATGGGTTCCAGCGATTTCCCCGCCGAAATGCTCGATGAGAGCGGCCAGCCCTGCTGCAAAGCCGGCCGCCATCGTGCCAACCTTCCAGCCGGAGCTGTGGCGATAAAGCTCGATCAGCATCACGGCCTTTTCGGACGAGAGATGCTCTGCGACGTTGAACATCGCCTTGGAACCGTCAATCGTGACAGTGAGCGGCCTGGATTCAGCGATCGGGCGTGTATCATGGGTCGCGGTAAATACGATCCGATCCACGGCCGCTGGCAGTTGGTCAAGGTCGATGTTGAAGACGGCACTGTCGGATGTCGGAATGAGCGTGACTGCTCCCTCCGGCGTACGCGTGTTGGAGAAGAGAACGACATAGCGGTCGTCCCCAATCTTTTTTCCCTTGTTGAGGCCGAAGGCTGCGATATCGACACCTTCGAGGCCAAAATCCACCTTGATCGTCAGACGATTGCCGACGCCAAGATCAGACAGGCCGCGCTTTTCCCCCCGCTGCAGCTGCATGCGTTACTCCAGAATGAAGGCGGGGACCTTTTGTCTCCCCGCCAAAAGGCATCAGATGTGGCGAGCGGCTTCCGCCGTCAGGTCATGAGCCGTGCGACCGTTTGCCCGGGCGCCGATGGCCTTGAACGTCCAATCGCCGCCATTGCGCGTGACGCTCGCAAGAACCAGGCCGGTGTGCGGGCCGGAGTCGGAGATGTCGAAGCGCGCCAGTTCCGTGCCGTTCGAGTTCACGACGCGGCCATAGGCGTTCTGGATCTTATCGAAGGTCTGGCCCCGGAAGGAGTTCACGGTCAGCACCAGCGTTTCGACCAGACCTGGCAGCCGGGCCAGATCGATGGCGATCGATTCATCGTCACCGTCGCCCTCGCCGGTGAGGTTGTCGCCGCTGTGTCGGACCGAACCGTCTTTGCTGTTGAGCTGGCCGAAATAGACGATGTCGAGCGGCTTGCCGCTGCCGTCGAAGAGAATGCAGGAAGCGTCAAGATCGATGCTTTCCGGCTGGCCGCCACCGAACAGCTTGCCCATGAAACCGCTGCCGCTGGTGGCAACATCCCAGCCGACGCCCAAAGTAATACCTGTCAGGGTACTGCCGGCTTGCTTCTGAAGGCTGACGCTCGAGTTCTTCTGCAGGGTTACCGTCATCGTTATACTTTCCTTGTGCTAATTTTTGTAGAAATCGCCAATCTTTGCCGCGCAAGGCGACTGCCCTCCTTCCGAAGGGCCGCAGGATTGCCAGAACAGCTTAAAAATTCACGAATTCCCCCTCGCAATGCATCTTAATCTTCAAATGAACATGGGGAAGCCCCTATGAAAATTTCGATGGTCTCGCTCTCTCAGTCGAATGCATGGTGCAATCCGGAAAATTTCCGGGATGAAAATGCCGGTTAGCTGGGTCTTGGCTGGAAGTGATTACCGCCATAGGCAGAGCAGACTTTATCGGGAGGGCAAATGAAAAAGCTACACTCAACTGCTATTTTGCTGGTGTGCATGGGCGGGCTTCCCGCGTGCGGATCCTCGTCAGACGAGCGAGAGGCCGTGCGTGCAGCGAATGAGACAGTGCTCGCGGAAGCTGCGGCTGATGAGGCGCTGAATCATGCAGACGCCGCGCTTGGCAAAATGGACAAGCCGGGAGCCGTTGCCCCCAGAGAGCCAACTACGCTGTCACGTAAGGATCAAGTCCGTGCCTGCAAAGCTGGGATCGCTATTCTGATGGGGAAAAGTCCGTCCATTATGAAGGCTTCTGCGGACGGAGATATTGTACACAATCAGTATAAGCGTCCGGATGACGGGAAGCTGTGGACGCAGGACTGTCGGATTGTAGGGAATAGGATTCACTGGCGGGGCGTGGACTCCTTTGCTGGATCAGGCACTGGAAGGTGGCGTGATGGTCCAGAGGACGAAATCCTCACATTCTCGTTTGAGGGCAACAAGGTGCGAGTGATCGAGGCATATTCAGATGGTTCAAAGACTGAAGAAGTTTACACCATCAAGAGTTAGGCCATACGTAGCACTGCAGGTCCGGTTCAAACAGGCTTGAATTGCTTTGCTAAGGCGGTGAATATCATGATCGGCTACATAGATGATGCGGCCGATCATCCAGTCGACGGGTGGCGGATATCGGCTCACTTGACCCAGTCATAGGTTGCGCCTGAACATGGCTCAGCAATCGAGCAGATAGGGATCGTGACCACAACCTCGCTCGCCAGGCGCCGCCGCCGGCCGGAGCCGGATGGCGAGAGCAACGGCAACTCCAGTGTGAAGCCGTAGACCCTGTAAGATACAACGCAACCGAGTGAAGCTTCGGCCCAGACAGATCAGCTTCGGTCCCGCCACTTTCCAGATCGCCGAACAGTTCCTCAATGACCAGTTTTGGGCGCAATACGGTGGTGGTGATAAAGGTGGCGAATGTCTGCTTCCTTGGATGAACGTCCGAAAGTTGACTGTCGCGAATGTCCCAAAGATGGCTCGCCCGGCGACATTCCCAGACAGAATGCCAAGCTCGAAATCAGCGACTTGTTTCTACAACCTGCTGGCTGATGCTGCCAAATGGCGAGCCTTTGTCCTTAATCGCGGCCAGCGAAACGCGATCACCGAAGGCAAGGAAAGGCGTCTTTGTCTCTCCTTGCTCGATCACATCGATAGCGCGGCGCTCGGAGATGCAGCAGGAACCCAGTTTCGCATAATCGGCATTGGACACGGTGCCCGATCCGACGATGGTGCCGGCGACCAGATCGCGCGTGCGGGCGGCATGGGCGACAAGTTCGTGAAAGCCGAATGCCATTTCGCCGCCATGGGGATTTCCGAACCAGGCGCCGTTGACATGAACCTCCAGCGGCAGATGGACGCGGCCGTCCTGCCAGGCTTCGTCCAGCTCATCGGGCGTGACCGCAAAGGGCGCGACAGAGCAGGCGGGCTTGGCCTGAACCCAGCCGAACCCGGTCTTCATCTCGATCGGCGCGATCGCGCGCAGCGACCAGTCGTTGATGAGCAGGACCAGCTTGATATGGGATAGCGCGTCCTGTGCGCTGGTGCCCATCGGCACGGCATCGGTAATGACGCCGAACTCGCCTTCGAAATCGATGCCGTCAGCTTCGCTGGGAAGTCGCACATCCTGCGTTCCGGACAGGAAGCGATCGGACAGGCCCTGATACATCAGCGGCCGGTCGGTTTCGATCGGCGGCAGGTTGAACGCCTTCTGCATCAGCTCGCCATGCTGTGGGAAAGCGGAGCCGTCGAGCCATTGCCAGGCGCGGGGCAGGGGAGCGAGCAGCCGGCTTTCGTCCAGCACATCGCCTTCCCCCTGTTCCAGCCGGTCGGCTAGGAGTCGCAGCGCCGGCTCCACGCTGTCCCATCGCTCGATCGCCTGCTGCAGCGTATCTGCTACACCGTCCGCGGGCAGGCAGCGACGCGCATCGCGGGAGACGACTGCCAGACAACCGTCCGGCTGACCATTGTGGAGGGTGGCAAGGCGCATCTTTATTCCTCGAAGATTGCGACCGCGCGGGTCCAGCCGGCCGACGCGCCCTTGATCTTGTGCGGGAAGCAACTGACCATGAAGCCATGGCCGGGCAGGCTTTCCAGGTTGTGCAGCTTTTCCAGGTGGCAATAGCCAATGTCGCGGCCGGCCTTGTGCCCTTCCCAGATCAGCGAGGTGTCGCCGGTTTCCTTCACCTTCTGTGCGGTATAGCTGAACGGCGCATCCCAGGACCAGGCATCGGTGCCGGTGACGCGCACGCCCCGCTCAGTCAGGTAGATGGTCGCCTCATAGCCCATGCCGCAGCCGCGATTGACATAGTCGGGCTGCCCCAGCGCCGTGCCGGCGGCGGTGTTGACCAGCACGATGTCGAGCGGCTGGAGGCTGTGGCCGATGCGCGCCAGTTCAGCCTCGACATCGGTGGCGGTGACGACATAGCCATCGGGGAAATGGCGGAAGTCGAGCTTCACGCCGGGCTGGAAACACCATTCCAGCGGCACTTCGTCGATCGTGATCGATCGCTGCGGTTCGCCGTCGCGGCCATCCATGGTCGGATGGAAATGATAGGGCGCGTCTAGATGCGTGCCGTTGTGGGTTGTCAGCGTCACCCATTCCGCGGCAGCGAAGCCGGCGCCATCGGGCGTGTCCTCCGCCGTCACGCCGGGGAAAAAATGCTGGAGCTCGGCGACGGTTTCGCCATGCGCCTGGTAGGTGATCTTGGGCCGAAGAAATGGCGGATCGGAAAGCACATCATTGTCGAGCGTGATCGAGAGATCGATGAAACGGCGGGTCATCGAGGCATTCCTTGAGATAGAGGATATGATGACATCATGCGGCCAAGGCCGCGCGAAGAGCAGGAGGCGTGACGATCAAGGCGAGAACGGCCCCATAGGTCACCTTGAAGAGGAGCGCGGGGATTGGGGCGATAGTCTCCAAACCCATCAGCCCGACCAATCCAGCCATCAATGCTGTGCCGATACTAGCCGATAATCCCGCCAGGATCAGTGCGCGCACCAGCAGATTGCGCGGGAGGACCGAGCAATGAGGAACAGGCGCCAGCGCCCCCGTTTTGAGCTTTTGACGGGCGAGCGCACCAGGGATGAGAACGCTCATCAGAGCGATCATGAAGCTCTGAGGCAGAAAATCGAACACCCATTGCCCGACGCCCCAGCTCTCCACCGGCCGGCCGATACCGAACACCGCAAGGAAGATCAGCAGCGACAGCATGGCGTTGATCGCCATGCTGATGCGCGTCTCCCTGCGGATATAGGCGTCGATGACTGCGACCTCTGTCATTATCGGGCGTGCCCACCCAGCGTCTCGGCAAACCAATCAGAGATGAGGTCGCGCCCATAGGCCATGTTGTCGGCACCGACATGCTCGACGCCCCCCTCCCGCGCGGTGAAAATCACCTTCTCACGGCGAGGTGAATTGACGAGCTGATCATAGAGATCATTGGCGTAGGAGACGCTGATCTGTCGATCGTCTCCGCCATGGGTGACGAGGAATGGCACCTTGATGCCGTCCATATGGCCGTTGAGGTTCATCGCTTCCGATTTCGCCAGGAAGTCTTCCTGATCGCTGGCACCGAAAGCCCAATGGACATGCGCCCAATAATGGGGGACCGGGTTTTCACCCTCGCGGGACATGCGCTTGTCCTGCACTTCGCGCCAATTATGGTTGGCCCCCCAGACCGCGCCACTGGCAAAGCGCGGCTCGTAGGCGACGGCGCGCGGCGCGAAATGGCCACCAAGCGAGATACCGGTCATGCCGATCGCCTTTGGATCGATTTCGGGCCGTTGCTCGAGCCAATCGACGGCTTTGCTGGCCCAGCTTTCGCTGTGTGGATCGACAGGCAGGCCCTGCAGTCGCAGAGCTTCGCCTGATCCGGGCTGATCGACACAAAGGGTGGATATGCCCCGGCGAGCCAGCTGTTCCGGGAGCCGGCTCCAGTAGAGTAACTCCTTGCAGCTATCGAGGCCATTGCAGAACACCACCACCGGCTTCCTGCCGTCCCCGGGCGCACGGGTGAAAAGCGCAGGCATGGTTCCGGTCTCAAGCGGAATTTCTACGCGCTCGCGATTGATCTGGCCAAGCGCGGTCGACCGATCGAAGGCCGCTCGAGCCCTGGCATAGGTCGCCTCGCGCCCGGGCGCGCCATGACCCTGCATCCGTTCGGCCGTGATCAGATAGAGCGATGCGCGCTCCAGCTTGTTCGAGGCGGAGAAATAGCGCCCTTTCGCCTCGTCTTCGCCCGCGAGCTCAAGCAACTTGTCGCCCATCGCTGCCCAGGCCTTCATGAACTGGGGCGTGCCGGCGTCAGCGCCGCTATTGGCTGCATCGCGGATCGGCTGACACATGTCGATGATTTCGCCGAGCTGGGCGCCAGACTCCATCGCGATCGAAATCGAGAGATTCCAGATATAGTTGGGGAAATATTCGAACAGCGCCATGGTTCAGGCCTCCACCGGCTGGAAGAGGCCCTTGTCGGCCTCGGGATGCGGCATGGTCTGCGGACCGCCGATGCCGATGCCCCACTGGTCCATCACCTTGGGCCCGGGTACATGGACCTGTGGCTCATGTGCCTCGAAATTGACCTCCTCCAGTTCTGAAGTGTATTCGACGGCAAAGCCGGCGGGCGTTGTGAAATAGCTGAACGTGTTGTTGCCCGCCGTGTGCCGGCCGGGCCCCCAGCGAATGTCGGTGCCCTTCTGGCGCAGTCGATTGATGCCGACCATCATGTCGTCGACGCTCAGCATGTCGTAGGCTACATGGTTGAGACAGGGCGGTCCCGGAAGGATGGCCAGACGGTGATGGGCTGCATTGCAGCGCAGGAAGCACATGAAATCGCCCAGCCAGTCGCTGACTTTGAAGCCCAGCACATCGACGAAGAAGCGCACCAGACCTTGATGATCGGGCGAATGAAGGACGATGTGGCTGATTTTCTGCGGTACGCCTTCCCAGCGATCAAGCACCCGTGCCGTACGCCGCTCGACATCACTGGATATCTCGAACGGCAGTCCGTCTGGCGAGAAGAAGCGAAAACCGTAGCCGCCCGCCAGAGTGGCCAGGTTGCGAGGCGGAAAGATGATCCGACAGCCTGCAGCGACCACCTTGTCATGCAGCGCATCGACATCGGCCTGGCTTTCGGCTGCAAGAGCGATGACATCGACGCGCCGATCGTGGTTCTCGCGCAGGCGCACGACAAAGGCTTCATCACCGCCATCGGCCGCGAAATGGACCATGCCATCCTTCTCGCCGACGTCGACCAACTTCCATTGATCGGCGTAAAAGGTCCGCTCGGTAGCCAGGTCGGGCACGCCGTAGCCGACATAGCGAATTTCAGAAACGCGGCTCATCAGAAGACTCCTTGGGTAGATGCATGGGACGCGGACTGCCGCCTCAGATCGGCTCGGCGATCATCTCGAACATTTCGTGGGTGGCGGCCGCATTATCGACCGCCGGCCCCTTGCCGATCTGGCCGTGGCAGATGGCGAGGCTGGCCCGCACAATATAGGCGCACCGCTCGAAGCGGCGTACATGATAGGCTTCAAACGCCGTCTCGAGGTCGTCATGTCTGGAAAGCTCGTCGGCGAGGACGAGGCTGTCCTCGATCGCCATGCCCGCGCCCTGGCCCAGGTGCGGCGTGGTCGCATGGACCGCGTCCCCGAGCAGGACGATCCTGCCCTTGTGCCACGGCCCTTCGACCAGCAGGCCTTCGAGCGGACGATAGACCACGGCGCTGTCCTGCGTGATCTGCTGTGCCAGCGCCTGAATGGCCGGCGCGGTCCCCGAAAGCTTGGCGCGCATGGTCGCTGCCAGCCCTTCGAGCGGATAGCGCGGATTGTCCGGTTCGGGCGTGGTCGCGTACATATACATTAGCGCGTCGGAAATGGGCACGAGGCCGACACCGGTCGGCCCGTTATAGACTTGCAGCGCATCCAGCCCTGTGGGGCGTGGGAAATTGTAACGCCATACCGACTGGCCGGTGAACTGCGGCTTTGGCGCATCGGGGAAAATGAGGTCGCGCGTTTGTGAATAGACGCCGTCAGCCCCTACAATCAGGTCGTAGCGCTCGCTGCTGCCGTCCGAGAAGTCGACAGCCACGCCGTCAGCCTCGTCGACGATGCGATCGGCGGTCACGCCAAGGCGAACGGTCGCACCGCTGGCCAATGTGCGATCACCTAGAACCTTGTGGAGTGCGGGCCGACCGATGCCGACATTGGCGGGCTTCCCCTCGACCAGCCGGGGTGAAGGGACACGGGCGACCTGCATCCCATTGGGGAGGAATATCTCGATCGCGTCGAAGCCGACTCCTGCGGACAGATAATCGTCCAGCAGGCCAAGCTGCGCCATCGCGCGAACGACGTTGGACTGTTGGATGATGCCGACGCCATAGACAGACCAGTCGGGATCCCGCTCGATCACATCTACCTGGTGCCCCTTTGCGCGAAGGGCAATCGCAGCCGTCAGGCCCCCGATACCGCCGCCAATAACCAATATGCGCTGCGCTTCCAAGCTTTCCTCTCCTCCGATCTGTTATGGGAGAAGTGTAGGCCGCGCTTTTGAATATCAAAATTCGATTGTTTGGATCGAAATTTATCCATCTTGTGGATGGGTTGCGACCCGACGCAGTTGATCGCGAAGCCAGTTGAGCCCTTCGTCAGCCGCGCGCGTCTGATGGAATTGGACAAGTTCCTGCATCACCGGGAAGGCAAATGGCATTGGCGTCGATATCAGGGGAAAGAGGCGCATCGCTGCCCGTGCGAGGCGTTCATGCATGACTGCCAGGCGCTGGGTTCCCACCAAAAGCCACGGAACGGTCGTGAACGACGAGGTCGATATCTCGATCCGGCGATGCTTGCCCATCAGAGCCAGATGCCGATCGGCAAAGGCGATATTGGACCGGGAACCAATGGCGACACCGACATGGCCTGCGCCCAGAAATTGCATTTCGTCCATTGGAGTCTGGAACAACGGATTTTCGTTCCATCCCACGACCACATGCTCTTCCTCGAACAGCAATTCCGTCGGATGATCGGCTGAGAGAAATTCGCGTGGACTGATCATCAGATCCGCCTTGCCATCGCCGATCAGTTCGGGGCTGTGCTGGTCAGGCGAGATCAGTTGCAGCCTTACGCCGGGCGCCTGCGTGGCCAGGTCCGCCATCAAGGGAGCGACAAGCGCCGTGATCACATAGTCGGACGCGATGACCCTGAAAGTCCGCTGCGAGGTCGCAGGATCGAAGGAGGCCGATGTCGCGAGCAGCGTTTCGATCCCTCCCAGGCATTCGCGCACCAGCGGCGCTAGACTTTCCGCAAAGGCGGTGGGGTACATGCGCTTGCCATGGGTCACCAACAGGGGATCACCGAAATAGTCACGCAGTCGGGACAGGGCTGCGCTCATTGCAGGCTGGCTCAGATGCATTTGCCGTGCAGCACCTGACACCGAATGCGTCTGCATGAGCCCTTCGAAGACAGCCAGAAGATTAAGATCGAGACCGCGGAAGCGCATGATCCATCCATATCATGATTGGATAACGATAAGATCAAACGATTTAACCTATGGACCACAACTGATCTACTCTTTCCTCACAGATGCGTCGGCATAGGCGCACATCAGGAGAGGAGACAGGCATGAAAGCGGCCCTACTGGCGACAGTTGCAGCGATATTGATCCCGGCTGCACCGGCCCTGGCGCAGAACCAGGAGAGCGGTGAGGCAGTGGAGGCCGAGGCGTCGGGCATCGCCGACATCATCGTTACGGCACAGCGGCGTAGCGAAAATCTGCAGAAGGCCGCAATTGCCGTCAGCGCAGTGGCCGGCGATACGCTCGTCAAGCAGAGCATCACGCAGGCCAATGATCTGACCCGCGTCGTGCCAGCGCTCCAAGTGGCCCCGGCCGCATCCTTCACCCAGATCTATCTTCGCGGCGTCGGCACCTTCGGCGCCAATGCCTTCGCGGAACAGGGGGTCGCCTTCAATCTCGATGGTGTCTATCTGTCCCGCCCGGCCGCACCGGCCGGCCTCTTCTACGATCTTGAGCGCGTCGAGGTTCTCAAGGGCCCCCAGGGCACCCTCTATGGTCGCAACGCCACCGGCGGCGCGGTCAACGTCATCACCGCCAAGCCCAAGCTTGGCGAAACCTCGGGCTATATCAACGCGGAATATGGCAATTACGACGCGCTGAAAGGATCGGCCGCTCTCAACCTGCCGCTCGGCGAGAAACTCGCCTTCCGCATTGCGGGGCAATATGTGAAGCGCGACGGCTATTATAGCGATGGCTATGATGACGAGGATACCCAGGCCGTCCGCGCCCAATTGCGTGGCGAAACTGGCACTGGCCTCGATGCCACCTTGTCGGTCGATTATGCGCATGTGGGCGGAATGGGATCGGGCGGCACGATCATGCCACTGCTCGACGGAAAGCATCGGCTCGGCCCCAGCGATCCGCGCGTGATCGCGGCGTACGTTTCGCGTTCGCCGACGCCCCCGGTGCCGCAGGCGATCGCTAGCGACGATGGCTATCAGGACAATGAGTTTTTTGGCGCAGCCCTCACGCTCAACGCGGATCTCGGCTTTGCGACGCTGACCGTCGTTCCCGCCTATCGCAAGACGGATCTCGACTTTCGCTCCTACGCCTCGAGCTTCCTGATCGATATTCAGGAGAAGTCGAGCCAGATGTCGCTCGAGACCCGGCTGGGTGGGCATAGCGGCCCAGTTGAGTGGGTCGTTGGCGGCTATTATTTCGCCGAAGATGTGAGCGCCCGGCAGCGGTTCGACCAGGCGAGCAACGGCACCCGAATCAACTCGGAGCTGAATACCGAAAGCCTCGCCGCCTTCGGCCAGGCAACGTTTTCCGTAACCGACAGATTTCGGCTGACAGGCGGACTTCGATACACGACCGACGGAAAGCGGCAGGCAACCGAGGCGCATACGCTTCCATTCGTCGGTTTCGTCAATCCCGCGCAGGGCAACTTCACCCCGATCATCCTCGATATCGTCAGCTATCCGCGTACCGACGTGGATTTCAACAAGGTCACATGGAAGGCCGGCGTCGAGTATGATGCCGGACCGCGGTCGCTGCTCTACGCATCGGTTGCCACTGGATTCAAATCGGGCGCGCTATTTGCGGCGACCGGGCGCAACTACTCCGCGCCGGAAAATATGACTGCCTACACGATCGGCTCGAAGAACCGCTTCTTCGACAACAAGGTCCAGCTGAATGCGGAAGCGTTCCTCTGGAAATATAAGGATCAGCAAATCTCGCATCTGGGCCCGGTCCAGATTGCCAGCACGCCGGCGGGCGCGATCTATGGTCCGGTCTTCACCACCGAGAATGCGGGGAAGTCGACGATTTACGGCCTTGAACTGGAGGCCCTTTTCCAGCCGACGAGCAACGACCAGTTTTCGGCCAACATCCAGTATCTGCACAGCAGATATGATGAGCTGACCTATCAGGCCTATTCGACGACCGGCACGGCCCCGGTCATCGGCTGCACGGTGACGCCCACCAGCCAGATCGGCGCCTCACCGGCGGCCCGCATCTATGATGTGGATTGTTCAGGCCGACCGCTGGTCAACGCGCCTCGATGGGTGTTCAATCTGGGCTATGAACATAGCTTCCAGCTTGGCGATCATGGCAGGCTGATAGCGGCAGCCGACACGCGGATCGAAACCTCGCGCTATCTCTCGCTCGATTTCCTCGAGCTGGGGCGGCAGGGGTCCTACATGATGTCCAATGCGCGGCTCACCTATGAAAGCCCGTCGGGCAATCTCTCCCTGACCGGCTTCATCAACAATATCGAGAATGAGCTGGTCTTCGCCAATTCGCTGCAGAGCCCGGCAAAGCCAGGGGTGATTTACAATCAACTGCGTCCACCCCGCACCTATGGTGTGCGCGCTGGCTTCCGGTTCTAACCAATCCAAGCCCGCTCGCGCGCCCTCATTTGGCCCGCGCGAGCGCCAGGAGAATGATATGGGTACAGAGCCAGGCACCACTTTCCGCAGGATTGTTACCGGGCATGACGCAGGTCGGCGATCGCGCATCGCCAGCGATGCGCCGCCGGTCCGGGTTTTCGACGATCTGGGAGAGGAGGGCCTGGTGTTCCACGAAGTCTGGAATACCGGGCAGACACCAGCCATCCTTGACCGGACCGACGCAGAACCTGAAGAATCGCAACTATTGTTGGCGCCGCCGTCGGGCGGGACCCGCATCCGTGTGCTCGACATTCCGCCGGAGCAAGCCGCGGCAGATTTCGATGCCGTGTTCGAAGCGATTGGCGGCAGCGACGCACATGTCGGCAAGACATCCGTTCGACATGCCAGTTTCCATCGCACCCGTTCAATCGACTACGGGATCGTGCTTTGGGGCAGCATCACGTTGATGATGGATGAAGGCGAAACCGTTGCCCATGCCGGCGACATCATCATTCAGCGTGGCACCAATCATGGCTGGATCAACCGTTCCGGCGCACCCTGCCGGATCGCCTTCATCCTCATTGACGGCATCTTCTGCGACGATCTGGCATGACTCTGCTGGTCACCGGGGCATCCGGATTTGTCGGTCGCGAAGTGGCTTGCCTGCTGGCCGATCAGGGTGGAAATGGCGTTGTCAGGCTGACGGATCGAACCGAGCCCCCCATACCGATCGGCAGCGGATTTGAAGCGGTCGCTTTCGACCTCGGCGACACGGAGCATCTCGACACGCTGCTTGAAGGAGTCGATCGCATCATCCATCTCGCTGCCGTCCCCGGCGGTGCGACGGAGCAGGCGCCTGCATTTGCGCGCCGCATCAATGTCGATGCCCCGCTCGCCATCCTCGAGTTTCTGGATCAGGTCGGGCGCCCTTGCCGCTTCGTCTATGCCAGTTCGATCGCAATATTGGGGACGATAGCTACACCCGTCGATGATGAGACCGTGCCTGTGCCCGCCACCCTCTACGGCGCACATAAGCGCATGATAGAGATCGCGCTGTCGCAATTTGCGCGTCGAGGGAGCGTCAGAGGTATCGGACTGCGTCTGCCCGGTATCGTTGCCCGGCCCATGGGGCCAAGCGGTCTTGCTTCCGCCTTCATGAGCGAGCTCTTCCATGCGGCGCTGGAAAGTCGGCCGATGACCTTGCCCGTGTCGGCAGATGCCAGCATCTGGATATTGTCTGCGCGGCAGGCAGCCTGGAACCTGGTCCATGCGCTCCATTGCGACATCGAGGACGGCATAAGCCTGACCTGCCCGGCCCTGCATGTAACCATCGAACAATTGGTCCAGCAGCTGTTTTTAGACCCGGCGCAGGTCCGTCATGCACCTGATCCTGAGCTTCAACGCCTGTTCGGATCCCAGCCGGCCCTCACGACGCCATCAGCGACCAAGGCCGGCTTCCGGGCCGACGAAAGCCTTGAGGCGCTGATCGCTTCGGTGTTTGCCTCGATCTGCGCGCAAGCGCCCTCTATCGTCCGATAGCGCCGCCCGCCGGCATGGACGGATCACGGCCGAGGAAGAGTTCTGCCACGAGGCTGCGAAACCAGACGATTGCCGGATCGCGATCGACACGTCGATGCCAGAATTGCTGGAGGCTTATCAGCGGCGTTTCGAATGGCGGCGGCAATAGCTTGAGTGGCGCCATAGTGGCGAAGATGGCAGCAACGGCATGCGGCACGGTCGAAATGAGGTCGGACCCAGCGACAAGCAGCGGAACGCTCATGAAGTGGGGCGATTGAAGCTGGATACGGCGTGATAGGCCAAGTTGCTGCATTCGAATTTCCACCAGTTCCTGGCTCCGTCCCTTCTGCGAAACCAGGATATGGCCCAGCCCGAGAAATTGCTCGAGCGAGAGCGCGTCTCCGACCTCGGGATGATCCTTGCGCACGATGCAGCTGAAGGGGTGCTCGAACAATGTCTGGCACAGGAAGTTGCTACCCTGAAGATCCGGGAAATAGCCCAGCGCCATATCGACCGTGCCGTCGGACATGGCCCGCTCCAACTCGTGGGGCGGCATGGAGTGGGAGCGTAAGGTCGCGCGCGGTGCGCGCTCTTTGAGTACCTCCAGCAAGGTCGGCAGGAAGACGAGTTCGCCAATGTCGGATGTGCTGATCGAAAAGCAGCGTTCCGCATGGATCGGATCGAAGATCGGCAGCCCCAGCAGATCTGCGTCGACCATCTCCAATATGCGCCGGACCGGTTCCCGCAATCGGTCGCCCATGGGGGTTGGGTGCATGGCGTTACCGATCCGCACCAGCAAATCGTCTTGAAAAAACTGTCGTAGCTTGCCGAGCGCGAAGCTGACGTTGGGCTGGCTCATGTTGAGCCGTCGTGCGGTCGCGTGAACTCCGCGTTCCTCGAGCAGCGCATCCAGCACCACCAGCAGGTTGAGGTCGAGTCTACGGTAATCCATGAAACTGATCCGATAGATAGATATAACTAGTTATATCGATTGGCTGGCGGTGCGCTAGGCTTCCTGCAGAATTATACAGGAGAGCGATGTGAGCGCGCAGTCGGGGCCAAGGGTCGGGTCATCATTCCTTTACGACGTGTGGTATGTCGCCGGTTGGGGCCATGAATTGCAGCCAGGGTGCCGGACCTCCCGAACAATATTGGGGCAACCGCTTGTGTTGTTCCGCACCGAACGCGGCGACGTCTCAGCGCTCGAGGATCGCTGTTGCCATCGGGCCATGCCGCTGAGCGAAGGCACAGTCGTGGGCGAGAGCATACGTTGTCCCTATCACGGCCTAGAATTCGGTACGAACGGCGCCTGCGTTCATATCCCTGCACAGGACAAGATACCCAGCACGGCGCGTGTTCGTCATTTCCCACTGGTCGAGAAAGACGCCCTTCTGTGGATCTGGATGGGGGATGCGAACAAGGCAGACATCGCCACCATTCCCGATCATCCCTATCATCGGGATCCAGCCTGGGCCTGGCGGAGCGCCCATTATGATGTGCAGGGCAATTGGCAACTGCTCGTCGACAATCTCATGGATTTGTCGCACTTGCCCTATATCCATCCCTTGACCATCGGCGGCGATCCGGAACTGCATTTCAAGACGCCTACGATATCCACCCGACTGCCCAACGGTGTTCGCGTCGAGCGCAAAATGCCGTCCTCAGTCCCCCCGCCGACCTATGTGGCCGCGGCGGGCTTCAAGGGACTGGTCGATCGCTGGCAGGAAATCGAGTTCCAGCCGGTCTTCATCCGCATTCATACCGGTGCATGCGACGAAGGGACCGGTGCCTATGATGGCGATCGATCCCATGGTCTCTCGATGCTCGGTTTTCACGGCATCACCCCGGAGACCGAGACGACCACCCATTATTTCTGGTCGATGGCGACAAACATCATACGAGATGACATTCCAGACCTGGTTTTCGAGCAGACGGCGCGTACCTTCAAGGAGGACCAGGCCGTTCTGGAAATGCAGCAACGTCGCATTGCGCTAGAGCCAGGGCGGCAGCTTGTCGACATTGCGAGCGATGTTGGAGGCCGGCAGACGCGCCAGTTCATCCAGCGTCTGTTTCGGGCCGAACAGGAGGGAGAGGCCGTAGTTGCCTGAGGGCTTGGGGGAAATGCGATAATGCAGCTATCCCTCCCCCTATTTCTCTATCGGTACGCGCATCTTCTCCATCCGCCCATCGGGCGCTGCCAGACGCATCATCTCTCCAAGAAGAAGGATAGCATGTTCGGTTTCGGCTCGATGCGGTAGATAGCGGTCCGCAATAGACAGGCCGCGCACCGACCAGACCATCAGGCGCATGACAGTTCTGGCAAGCGTTTCATCGCCGCCAAAGGCGCCCCGCATCACGGTGAGAGCCGATTGCTCGACCTCCTCCTGCATGGGGACAACGAGCTCGGCGAGTTCAGGATCGCTACGGGTCGCCTGAAGGATTTCAAGTACCGCCATGCCGGGAGGGCGGCTAAGGACTGACCAGAGCAATCTGGGCCAGTCAAAAAGATTGTCGCCCATTCCGGTGCGCACGCGGGTGTCCTCATATTCAGCCATTTCATTGTCGAATACGTGACGCACCACCTGTGCCATCAAGGTAGCGCGCGTGGCGAAATGATGCAGCATCGCTCCTCGGCTGACACCGGCCCGCTGGGCGATCAACGTCGTGCTGGCACCGGCATAGCCATAGTCCCCGATTGAAGCGATGGTAGCCTCTATGAGGGCCAGCCTAGTCTGGGCGGTCCGTTCCTCCTGAGTCCGCCTGACCTTGGGTTCTGCTCGATCCATTTTCTTCCTTCGTCACCGGTTGCCGACCGCCAGGCGTCCACAACCATCCTCTCTTATCTATCGCACTTGATCGCATGCATAACAAAAATGGATCGATATCCATACAAACAATCAGGATTGACTGTTTTTATGGCAAAGACCAAAGCGGTGGGCAAGTGCAGGAAGCGCTGCGCAAAAATAGGGAGGATGAAATGCGGAAGGCACTGTTGTTTGTTGGCGCGAGCCTGATCTCCTGCGCTCATGGAGCCTACGCACAGGAAGCCGATCAGAGCGAAGGTGTGACCGACATTGTCGTAACCGCGCAACGCCGCGCCGAACGGCTTCAGGATGTTCCGGTCAGCGTAACGGCGCTCGGCGGCGATTCTCTCAAGTCGCGCAATCTCAATGACCTGACCCAAGTCGCGCTGGCTGCGCCCAGCCTGCAGGTCGGGAATGACAACAGTTTTGCCATTCGCGGGGTCGGCACCCAGGCCTTTGCAACCACCATCGACTCCAGCGTTGCCACCGCATTAGATGACGTCAATCTCGGCCGCCCCTTCCTGACGCAAGGGCTTTTCAACGACGTCGAGCGGGTCGAGGTGTTGAACGGGCCGCAGGGACTGCTCTTTGGCAAAAACGCCTCGGCAGGCCTGCTGAACGTCGTATCGACACGCCCCAAGATTGGCAGTTTCGGCAGCGAGACCAACCTGGAGCTCAACAATCGCACGACGCCTGGCAGCGATGCGCAAGCCTGGTCCGTGATTGCCCGACAGACGGTCAACATCCCTGTCGGCGACTCTGCGGCCTTGCGGATAAACGGCACATATTCTGTGGAAGAGCCGGGCACCAATTTCGTCGGCACTGGCGGTGTCCGCAACGACCTGGATCGCAAGCAATATGGGGTTCGCGCCAAATATCTCCAGGAAATCACGCCTGAGCTCGAGCTTTACGTCATCGGTGAATATGCCGAATCTCACGGTGTCGCGGGAATCTATGACCGCACCTATCGCGAGCTTGGCGAAGGAAGCGTCAATGAAGCCCCGCTTGCCGCATCCAGCATCGTTGCAGGCGACAAGAATTTCACCTTCGCAGGCGACGGTGGATATTGGCGCGACCTGAAGCTGGGCGGCGCTCAGGCCTCGCTCTCCTACACCGCGGACAGTGGCCTCGTCGTGAGCAATATCTTCGCTTGGAAATTCTATAATTTCGATGCCCAGCTCGATACCGACTTTACCAACAGCAACGGCGCGAACATCAACTATTCCCATGCCGACTATGATCAGTTTTCGAACGAACTGCGCGTAGCCCTGCCGGCCGGGAACCGCCTGACGGGACAGGCCGGCCTCTATTATTTCCATTCCACGATCGATCAGCGCAGCCAGATTGCCGGCAACAATTACCTGCCCGAATTCCTGCTGCCCACATTCCCCTTCTGCGTCGGCGCCGCTGCAGTGCCCGGCGCCTTCCCGCCCACCTGCTCGGTCAGCAATGACTATTTCCTCGGACGCGACAATCGCTATCGGATGAAGACCGACAGCTACGCTGCATTCGGGCAGTTGACCTATGCCCTGACGGACGCGCTGAAGCTCTTCGCCGGCGGCCGCGTAACGCGCGACGAAATCAGCATCGATCTAGACCAGAATCGCGGTGCCTATTTTGTTACCCTGGGCGTGCCAGGCGCGATCGCACAATCCTATGGCCATACCGATTTCAGCTGGCGCGCCGGCGGCCAATATCAGCTGGCACGCGATGCGATGATCTATGCCTCCTATGGTCGCGGCTATAAGGGTCCCGGTTTCAATGACACCGGCGCAACCGCAACGACCTCGCTGCTGGTCAAGCCAGAGAAATCGAACACGGCTGAAATCGGCGCCAAGACCAGCTGGTTCAACCGTCGCCTGGTGGTGAACGCGTCGGTATTTCACACCAAGTTCAAGAATTACCAGACCCAGTCGCTCGACACCCAGTTGCAAAGCTTCGTGGTCCAGAACGCGGCATCCGTGATCAGCAAGGGCGTCGAGCTGACCGTCAATGCCAATCCTTTCCGGGGGCTGTCGATCAATGGATCGGCGACGTTCCTCAGCTCCAAATTCAAGGATTTTGCGGGCGCTGAATGCTATCCGGGGCAAGCCGACGCCAGCTGCACGGTGAGTGGTTCATTTAACGCCGGCGGCAAGCGCACGCCGACCGCGCCGAAATTCACCTCGTCTCTCCAGGCCAGCTACGAGTTCCAGACGGACGGAGCCGTGCATCCCTTCATTGAGGGCAACTGGTACCATCGCACTCCGATCAACTATCTGATCAACCAGGCGCCGGGCGCTACCGTCCCGACGACCGATCTGATCGGGGCGAGTGCGGGCGTGCGGATCGACAATGGCATGCGCCTGTCGATCTTCTGCAAGAACTGCACGAACGAATATAATCCCAACTTCATTGGCCTGGATTCCGGCGATGCGATTTCCGGCGTTGCGACCTATCAGCAACAGTTCGGGTTCGATTCCGTGCGCACCATCGGCGCCAACATTCAGTTCCGCTTCTGAGGATGGATGCCATGTCCTTTGCACTCTCCCGACGCTCCATGCTTCAGCTTGCCGGCGGGAGTCTTGCGATGACGCTCGCCGGTCCTGCGCTCGCTGCGCGTCGCAAACTTCGTCCTGACTTTCTCTGGGGGGCAGCTACCGCAGCCCACCAGGTAGAAGGCAATAACATAAACAGCGACAGCTGGGTCATGGAGCATCTGACGCCCAACAGCTTTGCCGCGCCGTCCGGCGACGCCTGCGACAGCTATCATCGCTGGCGCGAGGACATGGCGCTCGTCAAGCAGATGGGCCTTAATTGCTATCGTTTCGGCATCGAATGGTCACGCATCGAACCGGAACCGGGAGAATATTCCAACGCCGAACTCGATCATTATCGCCGCATGGTGGATGGTTGCGTCGAGCTGGGTCTAAAGCCCTTCATCACCTATTCGCACTTCACCGTCCCGCGCTGGTTCGCAGCAAAGGGCGGGTGGGAAGAGCAAGCGAATGTGGATCATTTCCTGCGCTTTTGCGAGCGGGCCGCTAAGGCGCTGGGCCCCGACTATGGTCATGGTCTTACCTTCAACGAACCCAATCTGGCCGCCCAACTGTCATGGCAGCCCGGTTTTCGCGCAACGATGCCTTATTTTGCGCAGGCGTCGGCCGCTGCCGCCAAGGCGGTAGGAAGCAACCGCTTTTCATCGACGCCTATTTTCGATGCCCGGCGCGCCGGCTCAATTCAGGCTGATGCGCATCGCCGTGCGAGCGAAGCGATCAAATCCGTGCGCCCCGACCTCAAGCTGGGGTTGAGCCTGGCGGTCGCTGATGAGCAGTCCGCTCCTGGAACAAGCTGGCTTCAGCGCAAGATCGAAGAAGTCTATGCGCCTTGGTTCGATGCCGTGGCCAAAGATGATTTCGTTGGCGTGCAGACCTATGGCCGGGCCGTTGTCGGCAATGACGTCGACTTGCCGCCAGCGCCCGGCGTGGAACTCACGCAAACCGAAATGGAATTCTATCCCCAGGCGCTCGAAGCCACGGTGCGCTGGGTGTCCAAAGCCACAAATCGTCCGATCATCGTCACTGAAAATGGTGTGGCGACCGGCGATGACGGCCGCAGAGTAGCCTATATCGACGGAGCGCTTGCGGGCCTTTCGCGAGCGATCGCAGATGGCGTGGATGTTCGCGGCTATATTCATTGGTCGTTGCTCGATAATTTCGAGTGGAACAGGGCCTATACGGCACAGTTCGGACTGGTAGCGGTCGATCGGAATAGCTTCCGCCGGACGCTTAAGCCGAGCGGCTTGCATCTTGGCCGGTACGCGCGAGACAACAGTATCTGACCCGAGCCCTCGCCCGATGCATATTGATTTCTCAAGGAACTGCTCATGCCCATACTCGATCGTCGCTCCTTCATGGCGACCAGCGCATTCTTGGGCTTGAGCGCCAATCAGGCGCGAGCCGCATCGACGCCGCGGTTCGGCGCAGCGCAGCTGCGTACAGCCATGCGATCGAACCCGATCGGGATCGATGATCGGCGCCCCAGCCTGTCCTGGCAGCTCATCGGCCCTGATGGCACGATGCAGTCGGCCTATCGCATTCTCGTTGCATCCAGTTCAGCTTTGCTTGGGCGCAATGTCGGCGACATATGGGATAGCGGTCGCATCGCGAGCGCCGGCTGTACCGGCATCCAATATGAAGGCAGAGCCTTGCGCTCGCGCGAAACCTGCCACTGGAAAGTGCAGGTCTGGAATGAAGAGGGCCATCCAGGTTGGAGCGACCCAGCCTACTGGGAAATGGGACTTCTCGAGCCGAATGACTGGTCGGGAGACTGGCTCGCCGCAGAAGATGCCGTCGAGCGTGACGATCGGATCAGCGGTGCCAAGTGGGTAGGGGGTAACGCCCCCGCGCCCGACAAACCACGCAGCTTTCGCCTCGCCTTTCGCAGCGACGCCGGCGAAGCACTGCTGACCATTTTCGGTGATGGGGTGATGTCGCGGCTGATGCTTGACGGCAAGCCGCTTGCCTTGCCCGAGCGGGACCCGAACGGCTTTGGCGGCGCGCCCGCAACACGCCTAGCATTGCGGCTCTCGGCCGGTGAGCATCTGTTAAGCCTCGACATCGCTCCTGCACCGGGCTTCTTCATCAAGCCATTCGTCTCGATTGCCGGACAGATCCGTCTTCCTGCCTTGAATGGCTCGAATAAACGTTTGACCGGCGGTTGGGAAACCCGTCTGGGTGAGGAAGAACACTGGACGATCGCACCGCAGCTCGACACGCAGCCCAATTTCCCCTGGCCGCCGACGCCCGCCAGATTGCTGCGGCGCCGCTTCTCCAACGATGGTGCGATAGTCCGGGCCCGGCTCTACGCGGCAGTGCTTGGTGGCTATCGCCTGTCGCTCAACGGGCGCCGGATAAATGACGATGAACTGCAGGCCGAGCCCGTCAATTATGCCGTTCGCATTCCCTACCGCGCTTATGACGTCACCGGCTTGATCAAAAAGGGCATGAACTGCCTGGGGGCTATGATCGGCGATGGCTATTATGCGAGCTATCAGGCACCAGACGGGCGCTACGCATTTGGCGGCGCGCCACGCAGACTGCAAGCGATACTGGAACTGACCCGGTCCGATGGCTCGATCGAGCGGATCGCTACCGACGACCAGTGGCGGCATGCGGGCGCACCAATCTTGATGTCGGAGATTTATGCCGGCGAAGATCAGGATCTGCGATTGCAGTCGCTGGGTTGGGACCATCCGGCCTTCGACGATAGCAAATGGGACCAGTGCTGGACGGCGCCGGAACCGAGTTCCCCGATTTCGGCGGCACTTGCCGAGCCTGTACGCATCGTCAAGGAGCTGCGGCCGGTTACCATTCGCAAGCTTGGCGAGGCACGGCACATTGTCGACTTCGGCCAGAATTTTGCCGGCCGAGTGCGGCTTCAGATCAAAGGCGATGCCGGGCAACCCATCACGGTGCGTCATTCCGAAATCGTGTCCGAAAAGGGCGAACTGGACCGTCGGAACCTGCGGGCGGCAAGGGCCGAGGATCGCTACTGGCTGCGTGGCGAGGGGGTGGAGACGCTCGAGCCTGTCTTCAGTTACCAAGGCTTTCGTTATGCGGAAATCAGCGGGGTCAGCTCGTTCACTACTGACATGATAGCGGGCCTGGTCCTTTCGAGCGCCATGCCCGAAACTGGGACGTTTCAGATCAGCAGTCCGGACGTCCAGAAGCTCTGGCTGAACACGCTATGGAGCCAGCGCTCGAATTTCATGGGGATCCCGACGGATTGCCCGCAACGCGACGAGCGGCTTGGCTGGACCGGCGATGCCCAGATCTTCTGGGATGCCGCCAGCTTCAACATGGACGTGGGCGCCTATACACGCGCCTTTTCCCGGACGATGCGCGACGCGCAGGCCGGCAATGGCGCATACCCGCTCTGGGCACCTTCTCCACAGGGCCTGGGCTGGGGCACGGATAGCCCGACCCCAGGCTGGGCCGATGCCGGTGTCATGCTCCCCTATATCGCCTATCTTCACAGCGGCGATCGCACGATCGTCGATGAGAATTGGCAGGCGATGACCGCTTATGCGCGGGGCATCTTGGCAAAGAACCCCGACGGCCTATGGTCGAAAGGGCGCGGAGCGGACCTTGGTGATTGGCTTGCGCTTGATGCAAAGTCGCCGATGGACGAGACAACGCCCAAGGCGCTGATCGGGACTGCCATGCTTGCTCGTTCCGTTGAGCAGATTGCGCAGATGGCTGTATGGACGGGCCGTGCCGACGAGGCCATTACTTGGCGCGCGCATCATGAGCGGATCTGCAGCGCGTTCTCATCGGCCTTTGTCCGAGCTGACGGCACGGTCGGAAACGGCAGCCATTGCAGTTACATTTTGGCCCTCCGGCTCAATCTAGTTCCGCAGGCGCTTCGCGCGAAGGCAGCCTCTCTCCTGGCTTCGGACATTCGCAAACGCGGTACCCTGCTCACGACGGGGTTCCTGGGCACGCCGCTAGCGCTCGATGCGTTGGTTGACGTTGGCGAAAAGCAGCTCGCCTTCGACCTGCTGCTGCGCACGCAGTTTCCTTCCTGGGGTTATATGGCGCGCAAAGGCGCGACCACGATATGGGAGCGCTGGAATGGCGATACCGGCGACATCGCGATGAACAGCTTTAATCACTATGCGTTGGGCGCCGTGTGCGGATTCCTTTACCGGCGAGTGGGCGGTATTGAGCCTGTCGAACCGGGCTTCGCTCGGTTCCGCGTTGACGCTGTCTTTGATGCTCGCGTGCCAATGGTAAATATGAAACTGGTCAGCGTCTGGGGATTAATTGAGACCCGATGGGCTTGTCGGGCAAATGCTGTAACTCTTGAGCTGACAATACCTGCAAATAGCAGGGCGGATGTCGCGTTAGCTGACGGCCCGCGTACCGTGGGGCCAGGTCATCATCGATTTGAGATGTAGCCAACACATGGCGGCCCGTATCGCGCTGTCTGCGGATTTTTTGCAACCGCTCCTTTCAAGACATTCCGCCATGCAAAACCAGATCTCATGAATGACTGAAATGGAGCGTGTTGCTGCCCTCCGGCAGAATGATTCTACAAGTCCGTGAAGGACCGCTTTCCTGGGTGGGTTTCTCCGAAGGCGACAATGGCGAAAGTCCTATGTTTTGCCTCTTCTGGGCCGAGAGAATTCGGAGTTACACAATGATCGTCGTCACTCGATGGGTTGGTAACAAGTACGCAGTCACCTACCAGCTCCGCGGTGCTTCTGAGCGAGATGTTGAAGGTAGGCTAGATCATCCGCAATATGTTCAACATCTGGCAATTTTTTATCCGTCGGCTGTGGCGTTTCGTTCGCAATGTCGACCATCTTCTTCCTCGCAATTTGGGTTCCATGTGGCTCCTGCGAACGGATGGGCGTTTCCCTTGTTTTACGCTGCGAGGACCTGTCACCCATCGCAGATGGAGCAGCGATGAGTTGCTGGCCTTCGTAGAAAACCGAAAGGCCAAGACGGTTGGCTTCGATCCGGCACTGCTCGATAAATTCATGGTCACCGGTCAGATTTAAAGCTGAGCCGGGCCATTTTTGCGCAGCTAGCCTAAGCGCCAGCATGGTAGTTTCTCGCGAGATATTGAATGAGGCGATAGCCGCGCTGGATTCGGACAAAATGCGCCTGCCATCGATGTGATGGATGCGCAGCTTCGCGTCGCCCGAAGCGCTGTATGCGAAATTCTCGATTTGCCATTGGTTTGGCAAGATAAGCGCAGGCAATGTGACTGGGATTGCTGGCGGACAGCCTTCCGCATGCCAGCGGTCATGATCGAGTTGATTCGCGGCGATTGTGCGCCGGGCGTCCTCGAAGGCTTTTTTTATCTGCGCTTCCACCTCGTCCAGGATCATTTGGAGGCGTACTTCTGCAAGCAGAAGCTCGAGCTCACTGTCAGCTTTTATTGATTGGATCGTCCGCAGATAGGCCTCGCGCGCCTCTTGAAGCGCCTTTTTCTTCTTCTCATTCACCCGTTTACGCTCGCGGGAGTATGCCTCTTTGTACCTATCGTGGGGCGTCTGCTGCGCGAGCGGGCTTGGCTGATAGGGGCCAAATTTCTGCTGTAGAGCAGGTAGGCTGAACTGCCGACCAAGCGTCGATGGTTTGTAGCTTTTCTTGCCAACGATGAGCATCGCGCCACTACCTTTCAGGCAGTATCGCGCGTCTTGCAGTAACAAAAGATGGTGGAGTTCAAACCACGAATTCGCCGCCGACATGGCGGATGCCACAGAACTCAGTTCTGGTTCGATGTTATCAAACCGTGCGTTTGTTTTGGCATTACGTTTGTACAACCCAAGATGAGAGCCGTCCGCGCGACGAACCATTTGGCCGGTCTGCACATCGTATACGTCTCCGCCTTGCGCAGTATAAATAGCGTTGGGCTCTTTACTCCAGCCCTGCGCTTCCTCGATGACGGCAGCGAATTGGTGCAAACGATCAATTTCCCAACCCTCGGCAGGAAGGACCGGGCGACCGCTGATTAAATTAACACGGGTTACGAGAATATGTATGTGGAAATTGGATGTGTTCGAGTGCGCTGACCAGAGTAGTTGGCAATTTTTGTAACCCATCATGGCAACAAAAATCTCAATGACCTGTTCGATCTGCGCCGCGTCCGGTATTTCGCCTTTACGGAAAGAGACGACATAATGTTCGATTGGATCATGCGCATTCGGAGCGAGGTGAAGTGCGGCGGCCATCTCGCGCTGGATTTCCTGCAGCTTTGTGGACCGAAGATTGCGGCTGCCGGAGGCGGCCACCTTCTCCCCCGCCTCGGCATGTTCTCGCAACTCATTGTAGTGATCCAGCAAATAGGCTGGCAGCGCATGCGCCGCATGGCTCTCTGGCGTCGTGAGATCCAGGATGTAAGCGGCCGACATGTGTACCGCCGTCATGACATGATGGAGGTATCGCTTTTTCCGTCCGGCTTTACGGATGCGTTTGACAATCATCGAATATCAGTCCGCTGCAAGGAGGCGAGAGATGTGAATGTCTATGGCCTCGGCGAGTTCGGTCTGACCGAAGTTCGTGGCGCGATGGAGGGTTTGCAGAAGCGCAGCGAGGGCGGCAGTTCGGTGGTCCGTTGATGAAGCTCGTTGGAAAATGCGACGGCGGATATATGCGGCGCGGCTCAAGCCGGCTGCCATGGCGTCTGCTTCGATAGCGGCAACCTCTTTGTTAGTTAGTCGAATCGTGATTGGCACCGTTTTTTCGAAGTCTACCCCACTCATTTTGAACTACTCACTAGGTGCGAGAAGGCGGCCGCCGAGCACCGTGACGACCATGTGTACACGGTCCATCCTGCCTCGTTTTTTTGCCTCTGAGATGAGAAGGAAGTGAGATGCTGACTGTGAATCGGCGTGCAAAAAGAACCCCGTTAGCGGGGTGATCGGCGTCTAAAAGGGACCCCTCATTTCGATAGCTTACACAGTCGCGTGGAAGTTCATGCGGCGAGATCGGGATGTTGGTT
>NZ_LUFI01000051.1:0-40385 GCF_005281675.1 Sphingobium sp. MP9-4
GCCCATTCCCGATCTGTCAGTTCGTACCGCCGCCGTGCCATCAAGCCCTCCAACTCTCGAGGCCTCTGAATCACGTCAATCGCCAATCCTCAAGGCTTTTATGAGTTTACGGCCTAACTACTTCAAGCCGTCGCCAACCCATACATCAAAATCCTCTAAGGCCGTTTTCCGCCCGGCTGGCTGCGCTGGGCTTCGGTCAGGCTCTGGAGAGCGCGGCCTTGCATGTCGATTTGGCGCTGTTCGGAATAGCTGAGGCCATCGCGGGCGCTGCGATCGGCCTGGGCGTCGGCGCGGTCGGCCTCGCGGCGGAGCGCGCGGGCCTGTTTCTTGCTGAGCGTGCCGCTCTTGCGTCCGTCGCGTATGTCCTGACGCGCGCGATCCAGTTCATAGTCGCCCGAGGGGCGAGGCTCGACCCGGACATTGACCGGGCCGGGCGGTGCGGTCGGCTCTGTCTTGGGCGCGATTTGCGCGGGCAGCGCGGCGGGCAGGGCGAGGGCGGTCAGAAACAGGCTGGGCAGGGCAAGGGGGATGCGCATGGCGTTGCTCCTACAGGACGGGGCACGGTCGGTTCCCGGCGCTGAACCCGCGCTGAACCTTCAGCCGATGATGTGCGGCACGAAGCGCGCGGCATTGCCGGTGATCGGCCCATCCTCGCGAATGCCCATGCCGGCCGGGTCGCCATCCACCACCCAACTGCCCAGCACCGGCCGCCGGTCGCCCGCGCCGGGCAGGGTATCGAGCCGCTGGTAGATGAAGCCTTCCTCGCCATAGTCGCCGCCGCTCTGGGCGACCGTTTCGCCATCTTGGACGAGGCGGATATTGGCGCCCTCGCGCGACAGCAGCGGTTTCACCACATGGTCGCCCGTCATGGCGACGCGGCTGGCCTCCAGCAAATTGGGGTGGCCGGGGAACAGATCCCACAGGATCGGCAGGATCGCCTTGTTGCTCCAGATCATCTTCCAGATCGGCTCGATCCACAGGGTGGAGGACAGGCTTTCCACCACTTCCCGGCCAAAGGGTTCGTGGACGATCCATTCCCAGGGATAGAGGTGGAACAGGGCGTCGATCGGCCGATTGTCGAGATCGACGAAGCGGCGGCGCTGATGGTCCCATCCCAGTTGCGGGGTCTGGATCAACTGGGTGTCGATGCCCGCTTCGCGCGCCGTGTCGGCCATATAGGCGACGGTCACGGCATCCTCGCCCATATTGCCGTCGACATAGGTGAGGTGCAGCATCGACGTGCCACGCGGCGGGGCGATGGCGCGCCAGCGGTCGACCAGCCGCTCGTGCAGGCTGTTAAACTGGTCGGCGGCGGGAAAGACGGCCTCCTTCCAGTCCCACTGGATCACCGATGCTTCCAGTAGGCTGGTCGGCGTGTCGCAGTTAAACTCGAACAATTTGGGCGGACCGCTGCCGTCATAGCCGAGGTCAAAGCGGCCATAGTTGAGCGCGGCCGGCTCGCCGTCCCACGCCTCGCGGATCGCCTGATGACAGAAATCGGGAATGCCGAAGCTGCCGAGCAGATCCTGATCCAGCACATGCTGGCCGGCGGCGAGGAACAGGCGATAGAGTTCGGCGGTCGCCTGCTCGATCTCCGCGATCTCGTCCGGGCTGAAGCGATAGCAGGCGCTTTCATCCCAATAGGGCTGGGCATCGGCGCCATGCCAGACCAGGCCCAGATGCTCGACGCGGGCCTGCCAGTGCGGGCGCGGCGTGCAGGCGATCCGTTCCATCAGCTGTGGCCGCTGCGCCCCGACAGGCCAAGGCCGCCGCGCGTCACATTGGCCGAGGATGCCGGGCTGTAGCTATGGCCATAGGAAGGCGCGATCGATCCGCCGCTCACCCGTTCGCCCACGCGCGCGACTGCGCTGCCCCGGCCCAGATAATACCAGCCATGACCGCCACCGCTGCCGCCCCAGCTGCAATTGCGGTCCTCGACCCGGCGCTCCTGCGCGTCGCGGCACACACGCACGTCGCGGTCGGCCGTGTCGGGGCTGCGCGAGCAGCCGGTGGCGAGCAGGGCCGCCGCCATGGCCGATGTGATCGGCAACATGCGCCGGTCGAATTTCTGGGTCATGATCCCCCTTATAGCCCCGAAGATGAAAGGCCGGCGACAGCGTCCCCATGCTGTCGCCGGCCTTGACGATGCTTATTTGCCCGCGCGGTCCTTGTCGCGGATGGCGCGGAATTCGTCGCCATCGACCCAGTTGGGCCAGTCGGTGGTGTTGGCGAGCGCGCGGCCGACATCATAATAGAGCTTCAGGTCGGCGGCGACGCCGGTCCAGTCCCAGTTGGGATCATATTCGTCCTTGGGGCCGTGATAACGGTGCTCGGTATAATCCTCGGCTGCGGCCATGCCGGCGGCGGTGCCGCCCTTCACCAGATCCTCGCCGCCCTCGAAATAGAGCATCGGCAGGCCATGCTTGGCGAAGCTGAAATGGTCGGAACGGTAATAATAGCCCTTTTCCGGGGTCGGTTCGAGCGTCGCGACGCGGCCCTGCGCACCCAGCGCGCGGTCGAGATAGGCGTCGAGCTGCGACTTGCCCTTGCCGATGACGACGACATTCTTGGCGAGGCCCGCGACGCTCAAGGCATCCATGTTGACGCCGCCGACGGTCTTGCTGAACGGGAAGACCGGGTTGTCGCCATAATAGGCCGAACCCAGCAGGCCCGATTCCTCACCGGTGACGGCCAGGAACACCTGGCTGCGGTCGGACGGGCCGGCCTTCACATTGGCCTGGGCCAGCGCGACCAGCGCGGCGGTGCCAGTGGCATTGTCGACCGCGCCGTTGCAGATATCGTCGCCGTCGGGCGCGGCCTGGCAATGGCCCAGATGATCCCAATGGGCGCTGTAAAGCACATATTCGTCGGGCCTGGTCTTGCCCGGCAGCAGGGCGACGACATTCTTCGACGCATGCTTGCGCAGGTCATTGTCGAACGAGACATTGGCCTTGATCGCGCCCAGCGGCACGGCCTTGAAGCCCTTCTGCTTGGCGGCGGCCATCTGCTGATCGAGGTTGAGGCCGGCGTCGGCGAACAGGGCGGCGGCCTTGTCCTTCTGGATCCAGCCGATCGCGGCCGACTGGTCGGCATTGCCGCCCGGATTGTCGGCGACATGCTGTGACCCGGTCCAGCTCGACTGGACGACGTTCCAGCCATAGGCGGCCGGTTCGGTGTCGTGGATGATGATCGCGGCGGCGGCGCCCTGGCGCGCGGCTTCCTCGAACTTATAGGTCCAGCGGCCATAATAGGTCATGGCGCGGCCATTGAACGGACCGGTCAGGCCCGGCGTCTGATAATCCGGGTCATTGACCAGGATCAGCACCGTCTTGCCCTTCACGTCCAGGCCGGCATAGTCGTTCCACCCCTTTTCCGGGGCGTTGATGCCATAGCCCACGAACACGACCGGGCTGTCCTTTACCTCGATCCGGGGCTGGGTGGTGCGATAGGTGCCGATCACCATCTCGGGACCATAGGCGGCGGTGATCGGGGCCTTGCCACCGGTGAAGCTCAAGGCGGAGACGTTCTTGGCGGTGATCTCGACCAGCGGCACGTCCTGGAACCAGCTGCCCTTGTTACCGGGCTTGAGGCCCAGCTTCTCGAACTCGGCGGTCAGCAGCGCCAGCGTCTTCTCCTCGCCCACGGTGCCGGGCGCGCGGCCCTCGTAAGCGTCGGACGAAAGCTCCTTCACCAGCCGCTTCATCATGTCGATCGAGGGGGCGGCGTCGCTCTTGGCGGCCGGGGCGGCCAGCGCGACGGCGGGCGTCAGGGCGGGAGCGGAAAGGGCGAGAACGGCGGCGATCGCCGCGACGGAGCTGCGCATGGAAGGAACCCTTGTCTTTATGGAATGCGCCTGATGCCACTGCGATGGGCCGAGGGCAAGAAATGCCGATTGTCACATTTGTCGCACTTGGTTAGCAATCGGGCCGGGGAATTTTGGGGGAGCGTTTTTCCAGAATGAATTATGTTGCAAGCACGGTGCGCCTGGGCGCGCTGATGGGTTTCTGTTCGCTGTCGGCCATCGCCCATGCCGAGCCGGATGCGCTGGCCAAGGCCTTTGGCGCGCGCGAAACTGTGATTTCGGCCAGCCTGTCGCCGGACGGGCAGAAGATTGCGCTGGTCACGGCTGGCGCAGGGCGAACGACCCGCACCTATGTGCTCAATGCGCAGGAAGGTGCGGAACCCAAGGTGGTCGCCGGCGCGAGCGGGAAGCCGGAATATCTGTATCGTTGCAACTGGGCTTCGAACGATCGGCTGGCCTGCACCATCGGCGGAGAAAGCCGAGTCGGCGACGATGTCTATGGCTTCAGCAGCATCTTCGCGGTCGATGCAGCCGGCGGCAATGTTCGCCCGCTCAGCAAGCGGCATGGTGAAAATGCCTTAGATTTCGACCTGCGCGGCGGCGAGATCATCGACCTGACGGCGGGTGAGGAAGGATCGGTGCTGATGACCCGATCCTATGTCCCCGAAGCAAAGGTTGGCAGCCTGATTGATCAGAAGCTGCAGGGGCTTGGCGTCGATCGTGTCGATACCCGCACCGGTGGAACCAAGCGCATCGAACAGCCTCAGCCGTTGGCCTTTGATTATATATCGGACGGTCGTGGCGCCGTTCGGGTCATTGGCCTCCAGGAGAATAAGGGGTCGGGTTATGCCAAGGGCACATTCCGTTATCTCTATCGTTCCAAGGGCAAGAATGATTGGAGTAGCCTGAGTGTTTATGACATGCGCGATCGCACCGGTTTTGTCCCCTTCGCCGTCGATGCGGACAAGGATATTGCCTATGGCCTGGAGCAGGTTGATGGTCGGCAGGCGCTCGTCAGTATCGCGCTCAACCCAGGCCTCGAGAAAAAGGTCGTATATGCCCATCCGAACGTCGATGTTACCAGTCTGGTGCAGGTCGGCCGCGATCGCCACGTGGTTGGGGCGGGGTTCAGTGAGGATCATGGCGAGGTCGTCTATTTCGACGAGCAGGTGAAGGCTCTGGTGGCGTCGCTCGGCAAGGCGCTGGGCGGCAAGGCGGTCTATATTGGCGACATGAGCCAGGATCGGCAGCGCGTTCTGGTCTGGGCCGGCAGCGATACTGATCCGGGCCAATATTATCTGTTCGATCGCACCGCCAAGAAATTGTCGCCGGTGATGCCCGATCGCCCGGAACTGGCAGGGCAGACCTTGGCTCAGATGAAGTCGATTTCCTACAAGGCGTCGGACGGCACGGTCATCCCCGCCTATCTGACCCTGCCGCCGGGCAAGGATAGCGCGAAAGGGCTGCCGGCGATCGTGATGCCGCATGGCGGGCCGGAATCGCGTGATGAATGGGGCTTCGACTGGCTCTCGCAATATTATGCCGCGCGTGGCTTTGCCGTGATCCAGCCGCAGTTTCGCGGGTCGGCCGGTTTCGGCGAGCAATGGCTTATGCAAAATGGCTATCGGTCCTGGCGGACGGCGATCGGCGATATCGTCGATGCTGGGCGTTGGCTGGTGGCGGAGGGGATCGCCGATCCCGTGAAGCTGACCATCGCGGGCTGGTCCTATGTTGGCTATGCGGCGCTGCAGGCGCAGGCGATCGATCCCCAATTGTTCAAGGCGGTGGTAGCGATCGCGCCGGTGACCGGCTTTGCCGATCGTATCCGCCGGTCGCAATATAACGCCGATTATCTGTTGCAGCAGCAGCGCATGGGCACCGGCAGCGATGCAGCGGACGCATCGCCGATCAACCATGCCGCTGAATTCCGTGCGCCGGTATTGATGTTCCATGGGACCGACGATGGCAATGTCGACATCAGCCAGGCGCGTGCGATGCAGTCCAAGCTGGAAGGTGCGGGCAAGCGCAGCCGGCTGGTCGTCTATGACGGCCTGACCCACGGGCTGAACGACAGCGATGCGCGGGCCGACATGCTTCAGCAGAGTGCAGATTTCCTGTTGCAGGCGGGGAAATAGGTAGAGGAAAAGGGAGGCTTCGAGCCTCCCTTTTTTTGGCCTGTGGCCATGCGAGGCGAGGGGCAGGAAAATGGCCAAGGAAAAAGGCCAAAAGAAAAGGGCGGTCCCTTGCGGGGCCGCCCTTCTCCAATTTCTGTCCGGAAGGACCGATTAGCGCGAATAGAATTCGACGACCAGATTCGGTTCCATCTTCACCGGGTAGGGCACTTCGTCCAGCGTCGGAACGCGGACATAGGTGACCTTGGTGGCGCCGTCGGGGGCGACATAGTCGGGGATGTCACGCTCGGGCAGGCTCTGCGCTTCGAGAACCAGCGCCATTTCCTGCGCCTTTTTGCCCAGAGTGATTTCGTCGCCCGGCTTCACCAGACGCGAGGCGATGTTGCACTTCACGCCGTTCACATAGATGTGGCCGTGCGAAACGATCTGGCGGGCCGAGAAGATGGTCGGCGCGAACTTGGCGCGGTACACGACGGCGTCCAGGCGGCGCTCCAGCAGACCGATCAGGTTCTGGCCGGTGTCGCCCTTCATGCGGCTGGCTTCGAAATAGTTCTTCTTGAACTGCTTTTCGGTGATGTCGCCGTAATAGCCCTTCAGCTTCTGCTTGGCGCGCAGCTGGATGCCGTAGTCCGACATCTTGCCCTTGCGGCGCTGGCCGTGCTGACCGGGGCCGTATTCGCGCTTGTTGACCGGGCTCTTCGGGCGACCCCAGATGTTCTCGCCCATGCGACGGTCGAGCTTGTACTTGGCGCTAGAGCGCTTCGACATACCTAATTCCTTACAACTGCATACTACGTTATCCGCCCTCCGGATCCGATGAACCGAGGTCCGCGCATTGCGGAGGACGAAGGCTTCCCGGTCATCGCCTGTTTCCATATTTCAGGGACAGGGCCGCCGCTTCACCGGGATGCGGGGCCAATCGCGAAGGCGCGCCTATGGAGAAGGTCGGATATTATGTCAAGCGCAGAGTCTGGCCTCGACAGCCGGCGGAGCGCGGCCTAATCCGGCGGCCATGAAGCCCGAAGACTATACCAGCATGACCGAGGTGCGCGCCGGTGTCGACGCCCTCGACCGCCAGCTCGTCGCCCTGCTTGACCAGCGTTTCGCCCATATGCGCGCCGCCGCCCGGATCAAGCCGGATCGCGGCGCCGTGCGGGACGAGGCGCGCAAGCGCCAGGTGATCGACAATGCCCGCGCGGAGGCCGAGCGGCTGGGTGCGCCCGGCGACGTCATCGCGGAGCTGTGGGAGCAGCTGGTCGAAGCCTCGATCGCCTATGAAATGGCCGAGTATGACCGCACGCGGGGTTAACGCTCGCGCGGTCGGTTGAGGTGCGACAGCACGCCGCGGAGCGTGCGCACCTCCAGATGGTTCCAGCCCGGCTTGGTCAGCAGGTTGCGCAGCGTCAGCTTGGTTGCGGGCGCGCGGTCGGGCGGGAAGAAATAGCCGACCTTCTCCAGCAGCGTGTTGAGCTGCAGGATCATGCCTTCCAGTTCCTCCTGCGGTGCGGGCTCGCCCAGCTCGGTCACGGTCGGCTGGGCCAGATTGGCCTGCTTGGACCATTCATAGGCGCACAGGATCACCGCCTGGGCGAGGTTCAGCGAGCCGAATTCCGGATTGATCGGCACGGTCAGGATCTTGCGGGCAAGCGCCACATCTTCCGTCTCCAGCCCTGACCGTTCCGGCCCGAACACATAGGCGCAGCGGCCCTGTGCGGCATGGATTTCCTGCGCGGCCTCCTCCGGCGTGACCACCGGCTTGGTGACGCCGCGCTTGCGCACGGTGGTGGCATAGACATGGGCGCAGTCGGCGACCGCATCGGCCAGCGTCTCATAGACCTGCGCCTTGTCCAGGATGAAGTCCGCGCCAGCGGCCGCCGGACCGGCATCGGGATTGGGCCAGCCGTCGCGCGGGGAAACAAGCCGCATCTCGGTCAGCCCGAAATTCAGCATCGCGCGCGCCGTCTTGCCAATATTCTCGCCCAGTTGCGGGCGAACCAGGACGATGACAGGGGGGAGGGGGGAGGTGTCAGTCATATTTCCGTTCGTCCTGAGTAGGGGCTGAGCCGCCTCCGCTTCCGTTCGGTTCGAGCCAGGGTCGAGCGAAGCCGAGACCCGTGGTCGAGAACGCGCAGCATCCGAGACCGCTTTCCAATCTCCCCTTATCAGGGCTTCCTTTTTCTTGCGGGACCAGTCCTTGATCTGATGTTCGCGCTCCAGGGCGTCAATCCGATCAGGAAATGTCTCGCTGAAAACCAATTCGACCGGACGTCGGTCGTGCGTGTAGCCGGCAATGGCGCCGCTTTGATGCTGGGCTATCCGGCGCTCCAGGTCATCGGTGTGACCGGTATAATAGCTCCCGTCGGAGCAGCGCAGGATATAGACCCAGAAACTCATTGCGCGCGCGGTTCTCGACAAGCTCGAACCGAACGGACCTTGGTCCTGCGGGCGAGAGTGATTTTACTCACTCCCGACCTCCTTCACCGTGCTCGCGAAATCCTCGAAGTCGCGGGCGTCGGTGAAGTCCTTGTAGACGCTGGCGAAGCGGATATAGGCGACGCTGTCGAGGCGTTTGAGCCCCTCCATCACCATCTCGCCGATCGATCGCGCCGGGATCTCGCTTTCGCCGCTGGTTTCCAGCTGGCGCTGGATGCCCGAAATCAGCTTCTCGATCCGGCTCGGGTCGATCGGCCGCTTGCGGCAGGCGATGCCGATGGAGCGGGCCAGCTTGTCGCGCTCGAACGCTTCCTTGCGGCCTTCGCTCTTCACCACCCAGATGTCGCGCAACTGGATGCGCTCGAAGGTGGTGAAGCGCGCGCCGCAGGCTTCGCACTGCCGGCGACGGCGAATGGCATTGCCATCCTCCGTCGGCCGGCTGTCCTTCACCTGGCTGTCCTCATGGGCGCAGAAAGGGCAGCGCAAGCGGGCTTACCCCTGATAGATGGGGAAGCGGGCGCAGAGCGCGGCGACACGCTCGCGGACGCTGGCTTCGACGGCGGCATCGCCATGTTCGCCATTGTCGCGCAGCCCTTCCAGAACGTCGGCGATCATGTCACCGATATCCTCGAACTCGGCGACGCCGAAGCCGCGGGTGGTGCCGGCCGGCGAACCGACGCGGATGCCGCTGGTCTTGGTCGGCGGCAGCGGGTCGCCCGGCACGCCATTCTTGTTGCAGGTGATGAAGCTGCGCTCCAGCGCCTCGTCCGCATCCTTGCCCGAAATGCCATAGGGGCGCAGGTCGATCAGGGCGAGGTGGGTGTCGGTGCCGCCCGAGACCACGGCCAGGCCGCGCTGCTCCAGCTTGCCGGCCAGCGCCTTCGCATTGGTGACGATCGCCTGGGCATAGGTCTTGAATTCGGGCTGCAGCGCTTCGCCGAAAGCGACAGCCTTGGCGGCGATGACATGCATCAGCGGGCCGCCCTGAAGGCCGGGGAAGATCGCCGAATTGATCTTCTTCGCGATCGCTTCGTCGTCGGTCATGATCATGCCGCCACGCGGGCCACGCAGCGTCTTGTGCGTGGTGGTGGTCACGACATGGGCATGGCCGAAGGGTGAGGGATGGGCGCCACCGGCGACCAGACCGGCGAAGTGGGCCATGTCGACCATGAACAGTGCGCCGACCTTGTCCGCGATGCTACGGAAGCGGGCGAAGTCGATCTGGCGCGGATAGGCGCTGCCGCCGGCGATGATCAGCTTGGGCTGGCATTCGATCGCCTGGGCCTCGACCGCGTCATAGTCGATCAGATGGGTGTCTTCGCGCACGCCATATTGCACGGCGTTGAACCACTTGCCCGACATGCTGGGCTTGGAACCGTGGGTCAGGTGACCGCCGGCGTCGAGCGACAGGCCCATGATGGTTTCGCCGGGCTTGACCAGCGCCAGCATCACGCCGCCATTGGCCTGCGCGCCCGAATGGGGCTGGACGTTGGCGAACTGGCAGCCGAACAGTTGCTTGGCGCGGTCGATGGCGAGCTGTTCCACCACGTCCGACGGGGCGCAGCCCTGATAATAGCGCTTGCCCGGATAGCCTTCGGCATATTTGTTCGTGAAGACGCTGCCCTGCGCTTCGAGCACGGCCTGCGACACGATATTTTCCGACGCGATCAGCTCGATCTGGGTCTGCTCGCGCTTCAGTTCCTGGGCGACGCCGGCGAACACGGCCGGATCGGCAGCGGCCAGGCCTGCGGTGAAATAGCCTTCCGAACGAATGTCGGACAGGTTGGGCTGGGTGAGGGTTTCGGTGCTCATCTCAAGTCCTTTCAGAGCGCGGGCTGGGACAGTTTCTCGACGCGGCCGGCATGGCGGCCACCGCCGAACTCGGTGGTGAGGAAGGCGGTGACGCAGGCCTTGGCCATGTCGACGCCGGTCAGGCGCGCACCCATGGCCAGGACATTGGCGTCATTATGCTCGCGCGACAGCGCGGCCGACAGCGGTTCGCCGACCAGGGCGCAGCGGCAGGCCGGGTTGCGATTGACGGCGATCGAGATGCCGATGCCCGAACCGCAGAGCGCGATGCCGCGTTCCGCTGCGCCCGATGCGACGGCGGTCGCGAGCTTGTAACCAAAATCGGGATAATCGACGCGGTCGGCGGTGGCCGGGCCGAGGTCGGCGACCTCATGGCCCTCGTCGCGCAACCATTGCGCAAGTTCGGCCTTCAGGTCGACGGCGGCATGATCGGAAGCGATGGCGATTTTCATGGGTGCGTTCCCCTGCGGCTTGGGGTGATTCGTTTCTGCGCGCCTCATAGGGGCATGGGCCGCCAATTGCCACAGTCCAGCTAGGCGCCTATGGACTGGCCCATGGCGGGTATGATCCTTTCGATATTGATGCTGGCGGGTATCCTGCTGACCGGTGGGGGAATTTACGCGATCGTGAAGCGCGGCGACCGCAAGCGCGGGGTGCTGATGATCGTCGCGGGGCTGGTGATGTTCGGCAATGTCGCGATCAGCGCGATACCGATGCCGCCACCGCAGCAGGCGCGCTGAACGGCGGGCAGCAAGAAGGGCGCAACCTTGCGGTCGCGCCCTGTGCTTGTTTCGAGTGGCCGGATCAGGCGGCGTCGCGATCCTTGTTGATGTCGACCAGATGGCCGCCATTCACGGCGATCTTCTTGGGCTTCATCGCTTCGGGCACTTCGCGCACCAGTTCGATCACCAGCAGGCCGTCGGCCAGGTCCGCCTTTTCGACGCGGACGAAATCGGCCAGTTCGAAGCGGCGTTCGAAGCTGCGATTGGCGATGCCGACATGCAGGAACTTGGAACGGTCGGCGTTGGTCTCGTCCTTGCGGCCGATCACCTGGAGCAGATTCTGCTGGGCGGTGATGTCGATTTCCTCGGGACGGAAGCCGGCGACGGCCAGGGTCACGCGATAGCGGTCCTCGGCCAGGCGTTCGATGTTGAAGGGCGGGTAATTGTCGCCCTGCGCCAGACGGGCATTATTCTCGATCAGGTCGAACAGACGATCGAAGCCGACGGTCGAGCGGCGATAGGGGGTAAGGTCGAAACCACGCATGCTCATAATCTCCAATAGAGCAAAATGATCCTGCCGGACCCGGTCTTCGGCGTCCGGCCTATGCTTGTGCCCAGCCCCATGTGGCGGCCGGACGGGATTGATATGGTTGGCTCTTTGCGTTGTTCAAGAGGGGGCAGGGGCGAAGCATCGTGCCGCCTGTCCTACAGCGCCCGCAGGCGATAGACTGGCGAGAAGAGGGCGCGGTAAATGGACGGAAGCGTAACAAAATTTCCGTCTTGAATCCGAAAATGCCAAGATGTGCGGGACATGTACGAAGTTAAGCGGGAAGGGCGCCCAAGAGTCTCCGAACAAAAAAGTGCCCGGACCGCTTTCGCGATCCGGGCACTTAATGGACGATTGCTCGTCTCCCCCTTGGCCTGCCTCTACCGACTTCTCAGCCCCCTAAGCTTGAAGTGGGAAGCAGTATCCCTGAACCACGGCCTTTTGCCTGTGCCTCGGGAGCCTTGCTATGACTGGCGCAGCCTGCTGTCACGGGCAAAATCCGGGCTTTGTGATTTTCTGTATCGGCCTGTGTCCCGCGTGCAACAATTCCGCAATCCTTGCCGTTAAGGCTCAGCCTGCTAGACCGGCCGCGTCACTACCAGAAGGGCCATTCGCGCCACCATGATTCTATCCCGCTACGAACGCATGATCGCCAAGCGCTATTTGCTGCCGGGCAAGGGGGAAGGCTTCATCTTCCTCGTCGCCGGCATCAGCCTGGCCGCGGTCATGCTCGGAGTCGCCGCGCTCATCATCGTCATGAGCGTCATGAACGGGTTCCGCGCGGAGCTGTTCGACAAGATCGTCGGCCTCAACGGCCATGCCGTGGTGCAGGGCTATGGCGGGCGCCTGCCCGACTGGCGCGATGTGCTGAAGGAAGCGAAGGCGACGCCGGGCGTCACCAGCGCGACCCCGCTGATCGAACAGCCCCTGCTCGGCAGCTATCAGGGTCGGGTGGAAGGCGTGCTGGTGCGCGGCATGACCGTGCCCGACATTCGCAGCAACACGACGCTCAAGGGCAAGATCGTGGCGGGCGATCTCAATGCGCTGACCGCCAATAGCGAGAAGGTCGGCATCGGCGTGCGATTGGCCGAAAATCTGGGTATCCAGGTCGGCGACCATATCAGCATCATGAACCCGGCGGGCCGGTCGACGCCGTTCGGCACCGTTCCCCGCCAGATTTCCTATCAGGTGGCGGCGATCTTCGAGGTCGGCGTCTATGATTATGACAAGGCCTTCGTGGTCATGCCGATCGAGGATGCGCAGACGCTGCTGCTGCTGGGCGATGTCGTCAGCATGATCGAGGTCGAGACGGTCAATGCCGACAAGGTTGGCCAGATATTGGAACCGCTGGCGGCCAAGGTCGCGGGCCGCGCCGTGGTGCAGGACTGGCGCCAGATGAATGCCAGCCTGTTCGAGGCGCTGGCGGTCGAGCGGGTGGCGATGTTCGTCGTGCTGTCGATCATCGTGCTGGTCGCGGTGTTCAATATCCTCTCCTCGCTGATCATGCTGGTGCGCGCCAAGACTCGCGATATCGCGATCCTGCGCACCATGGGGGCGAGCCGGAGCGGGCTGGTGAAGATCTTCATGACGGTGGGCGTGACCATCGGCACGCTGGGCATGGTTGCCGGCATGATTTTGGGCTTCACCTTCCTCTTCTTCCGCCAGAGCGTGGTAAATGTGATCCAGTTCGTGACAGGGCAGAATCTGTGGGATCCCTCGATCCGCTTCCTGACCGAATTGCCGTCCAAGCCCGATCCGGTCGAGATCGTGATCATCTGTCTGATGGCGCTGGTCTTCAGCTTCCTCGCCACCCTCTATCCGGCCTTCAAGGCTGCCAATACCGATCCTGTCCAGGTGCTGCGCTATGAATGATGTCCTCAAGGTCAGCGGCCTGTCCCGCAGCTTCACCCAGGGCGGCGTCACGATCGACGTGCTGCGCGGCGTCGACCTGACGGTTGGGCCGGGCGAGATCGTCGCGCTGCTCGGCCCATCGGGCTCGGGCAAGTCGACGCTGTTGCAGGCGGTCGGCCTGCTGGAAGGCGGGTTCGACGGGTCGATCCGCATCGCCGGCGAGGAAGCGGCGAAGCTGGACAATGACGGGCGTACCCGCCTGCGCCGCGATGCGCTGGGCTTCGTCTATCAGTTCCACCACCTGTTGCCCGATTTCAACGCGACCGAGAATGTCGTGCTGCCGCAGGTGATCAAGGACGCGACCATGGACGCGGCGCGGACCCGCGCGGAATCGCTGCTGACGGCGCTGGGGCTGGGCCATCGGCTCGACCATCGGCCGAGCCAGTTGTCGGGCGGCGAGCAGCAGCGCGTCGCGGTCGCCCGCGCGCTGGCCAATCGCCCGGCGCTGGTGCTGGCGGACGAGCCGACCGGCAATCTGGACGAGCGCACCGCCGACGTGGTGCTGGCCGAATTCCTGCGCCTGGTGCGCGGCGAAGGATCGGCGGCTTTGGTCGCCACCCATAATGAGCGGCTGGCGGAAAAGATGGACCGGGTGGTCCGCCTGCACGAAGGGCGGCTGGAAGAGGCGTCAGCCCGGTAACAGTCCCTCGCGCGCGGTCGCGACCATGATCTGGTCGCGGCCCTCGCCCTTGGCACGCAGCAGCGCGGCGTCGGCGGTGGTGACCAGTCGGACGGCGGCGCCATGGTCGGGCCAGGCGGCGAGGCCAAAGGAGGCGGTGATCGGCCCCAGTTCCTGACCGCGATGCTCGACCCGCAGGTCGCGGATGCGCTGCTGGATCTGGGCGGACCGGGTGAGCGCCTGCTCCAGCGTGAAGCCGGGCATCAGGAGGACAAATTCCTCGCCGCCCAGGCGGAAGGCAAAGCCTTGTTCGCGCAGCGAGTCGCCCAGCACCGCGCCGACCGCGCGCAGCACCGCGTCGCCGGCGTCATGGCCATAGCTGTCGTTGAACCGCTTGAAATGGTCGATGTCGACCATCAGGCAGGCGAGCGGGGCATGGTTGCGTTCCGCCTCGTCCACCAGCGCTTCGAACATGGCGTCGAAATGGCGGCGGTTGGGCAGGCCGGTCAGCGCATCGGCCATCGCCATTTCACGCAGCGCGTCGCGCAGGCGCAGATTGGCGAGCGCCAGACCGATATTCTCCGCCAGCATCTCCAGATACTTTTCCGCCCGGTCGAGATGTTCGGCATCCATCTCGCGGGTTTGTTCGAAATAGAGCAGGCCGATGCTTTCGCCCTGCGCCGCCAGCGGGATGCAGATGGTCGGGACGGCGGTTTCGCCTTCCAGATGCTCGCAGGCAATGTCGACCATCCCGCCGCGCGGCTTGTGGACCTGGCCGCGCCGCAGTGCCCAGCAGGCCGAGGCCGGGAAATCATTGCGCGACTGTTTGGGATCGAGCCAGTCGCAGGCCTGCAGCATCATGTTGCGGCGAATGTCGTGGATATAGAGGCGGCCGGGGAAGTCGGGCGTGATTTCCGGGGTGAAGCGGCGCACCACCTCGACCAGATCGGCGGTGCTGTCGCAGCCCTGCAGGCGCTGGGTCATGCGCGACAAGAGGTCGCGCATGGTGCGATCGACATCGCGCTCCTGCTCCAGCCGCTGCCGCTCCAGCCCATTTTCACGGAAAATACGGATCGCCTGCGCCATGTCGCCAATCTCGTCCACCTGCGGGAAATCGGGCGGGATCGCGGCAAAATCCTGCGCGGCAAGGCGGGTGACGACATCGCTCAGCCGCACGACCGGATGCAGGATGCGCTGCTTCAGCACGAAATAGAGGACGCACAGGAACAGCAGGGCGGTGACGCCCAGCATGATTTCCGACATGGTCCGCCACTGGCGCGCGCTATCGGTCGCGCCCTGCACTGCCGTGTCGGTGCGATGATCCAGCATATATTGGAAGCGGCCGACCTGCGCCGCCACCCGGTCCAGTTCGCGGCCATATTCGTCGCCGAAGAGGATGGTGCGGGCGGTCTTGTCGTCGCCCGCCTGCGCCGCCTTGATCGCGACATCCTGCTCGTCGGACAGGGCGTCGGCCCACTGGATCGCCTGGCGCAGCGCGTTCAGCTCATTTTCGTTGGCGCCGGCATCCTTGAGATGCTGGATCCGATCCTCGACGGAACGCAGCGCTTCCTTCTCGCGGCGATAGACGACCAGATGGCTGGGATCGCCCGAAATCACATAGCCGCGCGCCTGTTCGGTCAGGCGATAGACATCCTCCTCCAGGGTGGAGGTCAACTGGTCGAAACTGGCGCGCTGGGCGACCGCGGCGCGCTCGCGCTGTTCCGCGCCGGACGCGAACAGCATCGTCGTGCCCGACGCCAAGGTGAGCAGGACGGTGGCCCCATAGGCCCAGTTGGTGATCGTGGATAAACGCATGGTGGCGCCTAACCTAGGCCCGATAGCTTGGCAATTCGTTACGCGGGCGACTTCATGACTTTGCCTATTTTGCGGCGAGTGCGCTCAGTCGGTCGAGATCGAGCGCGTTCACCGCGGCCTTCAACTCCCCGATATCGGCGACGGTGCCCTCCGCCTCGACCATGAAGCGGTCGGCCAGCGTGGTGGCATATTTGCCGTGCCGGCTGTCCTTGTCCCATTCTTCGGTCACGATGCGGCCGTCGATCGTCTGGGTGCGCTCATAGCCGCTGGCGGTCTGGCGGTTCGACTGGACGTTGAGCGCCGCGCCGATCCCGGCAAAGGCGCCGGCCACCGCGATGTCGTTCACCTCCAGCTCGATCTCGTCGTCGCCGGCCCGGTAGCGGGCGGAGGCATGGGCACCGGCGGACATGCCGCTGCTTTCCATCTCGGTGCGGGTGAAGCGGCCGATCTTCTCGGGCAGCAGCGCCTGCAGCACATCCGGCGCGATCGCGGCGGAGCGGCCATTGTTGGTCGCTTCCTCCATTCGCTTGGCGGCCTGTTCCATCTGCTTTGTCGCGGCGTCCATCTTGTCGACGTCGATCTTGCCGATGCCCGGCACGGTGATCTCACCGCCGATCTCGTCCGGCCCGGCATGGCTGCCGGACAGGCCGCTGAACGGCATGGCGAGCAGGCTGGCGAGGATGAAAAGCAGCGCGCCCGCGACCATGGTGACGATGGTGTAGGGCAGCGCCTTCTGCTCTGGCACCTTCATCAGGCGCGGCAGGCCGAGATAGAGGAGGTAGAGGCTGTAAAGTCCGAGCAGGCCGAGCATGCCGAGGCCCGGCAGCAGCGAGAAGATGCCGGCCAGCCAGCCGGCGGTCGCCGAATAGGCGGAAATCTTGAACGCCTTCAGCTTGTCGCGCTGGCCGCCGAAACTGGGGGCGAGGAAGTTGATGATGATCGCAAGCACGGCCAGCCCGATCAGCGACAGGACATAATGGGCGATCGCCATGCCGATCGCGCCGATCAGCGGCGGGCGCCAGGTGATGCCGAACAGGCCATGGCCAAAGACCTGTCCGCCGATCAGGGTCGCGAGCGGCGGGATTGCCGCCAGGATCATGGCATAGCCGGTATAGATGCTGCCGATGCTGGCCGGTTCGGCCTCGATCACCGGCCATTCGTCCCTGGGGCGCAGGATGATCGCCTTGGCCCGATCGGCGATGCCGGGCGGGGTGGAAACCGGGTTGCTGTCCGACATGACCGTTCTCCCTGTTCTTTGGGGGCGATAGGATCAGCAAGCGCAGCCCTTGGCAAGCGACAAGTGGTGATCTTGTCCACAGCTTTTCGCCGGGCGGGACTGGCGCGCGGGCGCGGGCGTCGTTAGATTGCCGCGATGTCTCATTCCGCCTTCGTACCGCTGCGCATCTTTTCGTCCTTCACCATGCTCGAAGGGGCGATCGACCCCAAGAAGATCGCCAAGCAGGCCAAGGCCCTGGGTTTTCCGGCGGCGGCGATCACCGACCGCAACGGCCTTTATGGTTCGATGGCCTTTTCCGATGGTTGCAAGGGCGAGGGCGTGCAGCCGATCGTCGGTGCCATGCTGGGCGTGGCCCGGCCGGGCCGGCCGTCCAATGCGCCGGCGGTGCATGACTGGATCGCCCTCTATGCGCAGGATGCGGGCGGCTATGACAATATCTGCGCGCTGGTGTCGATGGCGCATCTCGACCGGCCGGTCGAGGAAGTGCCGCATGTCACGCTCGACATGCTGGAGGGGCGGACCGATGGCGTGATCGCGCTGACCGCCGGCGGGGAAGGGGCGATCGCCCGCCTGTTCGCCGAGGATCAGCCCGACGCCGCGCTCGCTTACGCCGACCGGTTGCAGGCGCTGTTCCCCGACCGGCTCTATGTCGAGATCTGCCGACGGCTGGACCCGGTCGAGGGCAAGGCGGAGCCGCAGCTGCTCGACCTGGCCTATGACCGCAATCTGCCGCTGGTCGCGACCAACCCGACCTGCTTCGCCGAGCCGGAATTTCACGCGGCGCATGACGTGATGCTGTGCATTGCCGACGGCGCCTATGTCGAGACGCCCGATCGCCGCACCAGTTCGCCCGACGCCTGGATGAAGCCGGCGGCGGAGATGAAGCGGCTGTTCGAGGATATGCCCGAGGCGCTGGCCAACACGCTGGTCGTGGCGCAGCGCTGCGCGGTGATGGCGCCCAAGCGCAAGCCGATCCTGCCAAGCCTTGCCGGTGATATCGAGGGCGAGGGCGTCATGCTGCGCGACCAGTCGATCGCGGGGCTGGAGGCCCGGCTGGAAAAGGCCGGGATCATCGCGGACGAGGCGCGCCAACCCTATTTCGAGCGGCTGAAGTTCGAAATGGACATCATCATCCAGATGGGCTTCCCCGGCTACTTCCTGATCGTGGCCGACTTCATCAAATGGGCCAAGGATCATGATATTCCGGTGGGGCCGGGCCGTGGTTCGGGTGCCGGATCGCTGGTCGCCTGGGCGCTGACCATCACCGATCTCGATCCGTTGCAACTGGGCCTGCTGTTCGAGCGCTTCCTGAACCCGGAACGCGTCTCCATGCCCGACTTCGATATCGACTTCTGCGAAACGCGGCGCGGCGAGGTGATCCGCTATGTGCAGCAGAAATATGGCAGCGATCATGTCGCCCAGATCATCACCTTCGGTAAGCTCAAGGCGCGCGCCGTGCTGAAGGATACCGGCCGCGTGATGCAGATGAGCTATGGCCAGGTCGACCGCCTTGCCAAGCTGGTGCCCAACCATCCGACCGATCCCTGGACGCTGGAGCGATCGCTGAACGGCGTCGCCGAGTTCAAGGCGGAATATGACAATGACAATCAGGTCAAGCGCCTGATCGACTATGCGATGAAGCTGGAGGGCTTCCCGCGCCACAGCTCCACCCACGCGGCTGGCGTGGTGATCGGCGACCGGCCGCTGAGCCAGCTGGTGCCGCTCTATCGCGATCCGCGATCCGACATGCCGGTGACCCAGTTCGACATGAAGTTCGTCGAGGGCGCGGGGCTGGTGAAGTTCGACTTTCTCGGCCTCAAGACGCTGTCGGTGCTGCAAAAGGCGGTGCAGCTGCTCAAGGGACGCGGTGTCACGGTCGATCTCGACACGCTCGCCTGGGACGATGCCAAGGTCTATGAACTGCTCCAGCGCGGCGACACGGTCGGCGTGTTCCAGCTGGAATCCGAAGGCATGCGCAAGACGCTGGCCGCCGTGCGTCCGACCAATTTCGGCGACATCATCGCGCTGGTGTCGCTCTATCGTCCCGGCCCGATGGACAATATCCCGATGTTCGGGCGCCGCAAGAACGGCCAGGAAGAGATTGAATATCCGCACATCCTGCTGAAACCGATCCTCGAGGAAACCTATGGCATCTTCGTCTATCAGGAACAGGTGATGCAGGCCGCGCAGATCCTGGCCGGCTACAGCCTTGGCGACGCCGACCTTCTGCGCCGCGCCATGGGCAAGAAGATCAAGGCGGAAATGGACGCCCAGCGCCTGCGCTTCGTCGAGGGCTGCGCCAAGAGCGACATCAAGCCGGCCAAGGCGAACGAGCTGTTCGACTTGATCGACAAGTTCGCCGGCTATGGCTTCAACAAGTCGCACGCCGCCGCCTACGCGCTGCTTGCCTATCAGACCGCCTGGCTGAAGGCCCATTATCCGGCGGAATTCTATGCCGGGTCGATGGCCTTCGATATCCATCTGACCGAAAAGCTGACCGTCTTCGTCGACGACATGCGGCGCATGGGCATGACCTGCCTGCCGCCAGACCTCAACCAGAGCGAGGCCGACTTCACCGTCGAGGCGGTGCCGTTCGAGGGGGATGACCCGCGCCTGGGCTTTGCCGTGCGCTATGCGCTGGGCGGCCTCAAGGGCGTGGGCGAGAAGGCGATGGAGCAGCTGGTTGCCGAGCGCGAAGCCAATGGTCCGTTCAAGCATCTGGACGATCTGGCCGACCGGATCGAGCCGCGCCTGCTCAACCGGCGCCAGCTCGAAAGCCTGGCGGCGGCCGGTGCGTTCGACACCATCCATGCCGATCGGGCCGGGGTGCATGCGGCGGCCGAAACCCTGTTGAGCGTCGCGGCAAGCGCGGCGCAGGCGCGCGAGAGCGGGCAGGGCGGCCTGTTCGGCGATGTCGAGACGGCCCATGCCGACGTCCGCATCCCGCCGCATCAGGCCTGGACCGTGTCGGACCGGATGGCGCAGGAAAAGGAGGCGTTCGGCTTCTATTTCTCGGCCCATCCGGTCGACCGTTTCCGTCATCTGGCCGATGCGCGCGGCGCGAAAAGCTATGGCGAAATCTGTTCGCAGCCGATGGGCATGCCCAATGCCGAAGGCCGGGTGATGGGCATCATGGCGGCGATGGTCGAGGATGTGCGCTGGCGCGAGACGCGGCGGGGCGCGCGCTATGCCAACGCCACCTTCTCCGACCAGAGCGGTCAGTTCCAGGCGAGCTGTTTCGACGAGGATGCCTGCAAGCAGATCGAGGAACTGGCGCGCGAGGGCGATTGCGCGCTGCTGCATGTCGAGCTGGATCGCCTGCCGGGCGAGGAAACGCCGCGCGTCACCGTGCGCCGGATGGAGCCGTTCCGCGAGATTGCCAACGTGTCGCGCATGGAACTGGTGCTGGACATCGAGATGGTCGAGGCCGTGGCCAAGCTGGCCGCGATCCTGTCCGGCAGCCGGGGCGGGCGGTGTGAGGTGTTCGTGCGGGCGCCGATCGGCGATGGTAAGGCGGCCCGCGTCTTCCTGGGCGACGACTTCACGCTGGGCGCCGATCAGGTCGACGCGATCAGTGGCATTGCCGGGCTGACCGTCCATAATCTGGCGCGGATGGAGGCGAAGTCGGACGGCTATCGCACCCGCCATCGCCGATCGGCCATGCGGCTGGTCGGCTGATCCCGCCCATTTTCCCAATCCGAGGAGAAATCTGTGTCCGAAGCGACCCTGGCTCTGGTCCATGCCTATTATGATGCCTTCAACCGGCAGGATGCCGAGGGGATGCTGGCGCTGCTGGCCGACGATGTGCGGCACGAGCCGAGCCAAGGCGCGGCCCGCATCGGCAAGGCGGCCTTTGCCGATTTCCTGGCCCATATGAACATTTGCTATGCCGAGACGGTGATCGATCCGATCGTGCTGGCCAATGCGGAAGGGACGCGGGCGGCGGCCGAGTTCATGCTGGACGGCCGCTATCTGGTGACGGACGAAGGGCTACCGCCAGCCGCTGGCCAGACCTATCATCTGCGGGTTGGCGCCTTCTTCGACATCGTCGAGGGGCAGATAACGCGGATTTCCAACCATTATAATCTGGCCGACTGGATCGCGCAGGTCGAAGGGCGTTAAAAACCGCCGCCTGTCCCGTTGCCGTTCCATCCTGAGGTATCCTTGACCCACATCCGCGTTGCCGCCGCCCAATATCCGATCGAGCAGGTGCAGAGCTTTGCCGCCTGGCAGGAAAAGCTGACCCGCTGGGTGGAGGAAGCCGCTGCGCTGGGCGCGACGCTGGCGATCTTTCCCGAATATGCGGCGATGGAACTGGCCGGGATCGATCCCGAGCGGGCGGCCGACCTGACCGCCTCGCTCGATCTGGTGATGCAGTTTGGCGAGGCCTATGACCGCCTCCATGCCGAGCTTGCGGCGCGGCTGGACATCATGATCCTGGCGGGCAGCCGGCCGGTACGGGAAAGCGACGGCCGGATCGTCAATCGCGCCCGGCTCTTCTGCCCCGACGGCACCACCGGCCATCAGGACAAGATCATGATGACCCGGTTCGAGCGCGAGCGCTGGGGCATCAGCGGCGGCGACAGCATCAACCTCATCCACACGCCGATCGGGCCGGTCGGCATATCCATCTGCTATGATGTCGAATTTCCGATGATCGCGCGGGCGCAGGCGGAGGCGGGCGCCAAGCTGATCCTGACGCCATCGGCCACCGACACGATGCAGGGCTATTGGCGGGTGCGGATCGGCGCGCAGGCGCGGGCGATGGAAAATCAATGCTTCGTCGTCCAGTCGCCCAGCGTCGGCATGGCCCCCTGGCTGCCCTGCATGGACGAGAATTTCGGCGCCGCCGGCGCCTTTGGTCCGCCCGATGGCGCGATGCCCGACGATGGCGTGATCGCGCTGGGGCAGGCGAACGGCCCGGCCTGGGTCGTGGCGGACATCGACCTGGCCATGGTCGACCAGTTGCGTGCGGATGGCACGGTGCTGCCCTTCCGACACTGGCCCGAACAGCATGTGCCCTTCCACATCATCCAGAATGGCGCGGGATCGGACGTGATCGCGCAGATGGCCAGCGATGCCGCGCGCGACGATGCGCCGGCCGCGCCGCAAATCGAAGATCAGGAGATTGCAGAATGACCGAGCCGTCGATCATCGTCGACCGCGTGACCAGCGATGCGCAGGGACTTGAGGCGCTGGCGACGCTGCGCATCCGCATCTTCCGTGAGTGGCCCTATCTCTATGAGGGCGATGCCGCGCATGAGGAGGAATATCTCCGCGATTTCCTGGCGAGCGAGCATGCGACTTTGGTGCGGGCGCGGATCGGCGAGGAGCCGGTCGGGATCGCCACAGCCTCGCCGCTGGCCGGCCAGCCCGACAGCCTGGTCGCGCCGCTGGCGGCGGCTGGCGTCGATGTCGCGCGCAGCTTCTATTTCGGCGAGTCCGTGCTGCTGCCGGCCTATCATGGCCGCGGCATCGGCCATCTCTTCTTCGACGCGCGCGAGGGGGCGGCGCGGGAGGCCGGCGCCGATTATGCGATCTTCTGCGGCGTGGTGCGCGGCGAGGACGATCCGCGCCGCCCGGCCGACGCCCGCGACCTGGCCCCCTTCTGGCGCAAGCGCGGCTATGCGCCGATCGAGGGCGCGCTGTGCGACATGAGCTGGAAGGAAATTGGCGGCAGCGAAAAGGTCAGCCACCCGATGCAATTCTGGATGCGGGCGCTGTAAGGGGCGGGGCGGTTCCGCGCGGATGGCGGCGAAAGCTTTCCCTTGATTTCGCGCGCGGTGGGTGGTGATGGGATATCCATGATTATCTCGACCATCCCCTGGGACCAGCCTGCCACCATGATCGACCTGGATGGCAAGGCGCCGCTGATCGCGACGGTGCGCGATTGCGTTATTCATTATGGCCTGTTCAAGCCCTTCGCCAAGGAACAGGCGCGGGTGCTGTTGACCCAGCCGGTGCATCGCGAGGGGCAGAAGACCCGGACCTGGCTGCTCAATCCCGATGAAATCCAGCAACTGGCGGACAAGCTGCGCGCCGAGGGCTGAGCTAGCGGCGGCGGCCGGCCTGGATCAGGGCGTAGAAGGTCACCGCCGAAAAGCCGATCGCGCCGGTGAGGCCGATGGCGGCGCCGATCCAGGCGCCGTCCATGCCGGCCAGCAACTGGCCGGCGAGAAAGCCGATAATCGGCAATATCATCAGCAACAGGCAGCCGAGCGCCGCCATGTCAGCGGCTTGCTTCGGCGGCCTTGGCCCGCTCCAGGAAGTTGCGGGACAGGCCATGATAGAGGCGCTCGCGACAGAATATCTGCGCCGATGCGTCGGCGACCAGCGCGGCGCCCAGCAGCGGCAGCATGAAGCCGCGGCTGCCGGTGGTTTCCGAAATGATGATGACGGCGGTCAATGGCGCGCGCACCACGCCGGTGAAATAGGCGACCATGCCCAGCAGCACGACGGCGCTCGCCGGTTCGCCGGGGAAGATCCAGCGCAGCAGATTGCCGAAGCCGGCGCCGGTGGCGAGCGAGGGGGCGAAGATGCCGCCGGGAATGCCCGAGACGCTGGTGGCGAGGGTGCTGAGGAATTTGGCGGGGGCGAACCAGAGCGGCTGGTCGCCGCCCGCGATCATGGTACGGGCCGGGGCATAGCTGGTGCCCCAGGTGAGGCCGGTGGCCACGCCGATCGCCGCCACCAGCAGGCCACAGCCGCCGGCGAACAGCACCGGATGGGCGCGCATCCAGTCGGTCATGCGATTGCGCGCAGTGGCGGCATCGAGCGCCAGCCGCGCGAACAGGCCGCCGGACATGCCGCCCAGCAGCCCGGCCAGCAGCGCGACCGGCACCGCCGATTGCAGCGGCAGATGGGCCGCGACCGCGCCGAAATAGACATAGTCGCCAGCGACGCCGAGGCTGACCATGCCCGAGATGATGACTGCGGTGATGACCAGCAGGGTCATGCGCTGCTCATAGGCGGAGGCCAGTTCCTCGATCGCGAAGGCAATGCCGGCAAGCGGCGTGTTGAAGGCGGCGGCGACGCCGGCCGCGCCGCCAGCGACCATGACGGACGCGCGCAGCGGCACGTTCAGCAAAGCGTGGACGCGGGCAAGGATGGCAGCGGAAATCTGGACGGTGGGGCCTTCTCTGCCGACCGAAGCGCCGACCAGCAGGCCGGCGATGGTCAGCACGACCTTCAGCAGGGCCATGCGCAGGTCAACCAGGCAGCGGCCGACCTTTTCCGGCAATTGGGTGGCGGCGATCACCTGCGGGATGCCCGATCCGCCGGCAAAGGGCGCGACGCTGCGGGTGATCCAGGCGAGGGCGGCAAAGCCGAGCGGGGTCAGCAGCAGCGGTAGCCAGCGATTGGCGGTGGCCAGGCGATGGAAAGCCTCGGTCGCTTCGTCCGCGGCCCAGGCGAAGGCGAGCGCGGCGAGGCCGACCAGCACGGCGCCGCCGATCAGGGCGAGGCGACGGCGAAACAGCAGGGATGTCGGCCCGCTATGGCGCAGCAGCGCGCGGGCGCGGCGGCGGCTCCAGCGCTGGCCGGGGCGGCTCATGACGGACGTTGCGCGCCGGGGCGCGATTGACGCAGGACGCGGAAAGGGGGCGGCACGGATGCCATGGCGCAAAAATCGATCCCGGTGGGCTGGACGCGCCCTCCCTACCAGCAAAATGGATGATGGCCAGTATTTTCCGGCTATTTGTCCATTTTCCCGATCGACAAGCGGATCGCTCCTCAGAGCCGCTCCATCCGCAGCCAGTCGGGATCGCCGGACCAGGCGCTGGTCAGGGCCTTGCGGGCGGCGGCAGCCTCTGCCTTGTGCCCCTGGGCTGCCTCTGCGCGGGCGAGGCCGTACAGCGCCCAGCCATTATTGGGAGCCTGGATCAGTGCCTGGCGGAAGGCGGCGCTGGCTTCGTCGTGGCGGCCGGCGAGGAAGAGGGCGGCGCCGAGCGACTGATGCACCGGATAATACCAGTAGGCCGGTTCCTGATAGGGGATCTTCCGCTCCAGCGCGATCGCGGCGCGATAATGATCGGCGGCCTGCGCATAGCGGCGCTGGGCGGTGGCGAGACGGCCGCGCGCGACCGCGGTGGCGAGCGCGATCAGGTCCGGGGCTGGGACGCCCTGCGCAATCATCGGGGCCAGTGCATCGGAGCGGGCGAGCGCGCTCATTGCCGCGACCTCCGCATCGAAGCCGCGCTGGTCGCGCTGCTGGGCACGGGCGACGGCGCGGGCATAATGGCGCATGGCGATGGCATAGGGCAGGCGCGGATCGGGCGCGGGCAGGGCGAGGATGTCGGCGGGCGCGGCGAACTGCGCCATGGCCAGATAGGGGGCGGCGTCGATCGCCTGGATCCAGGCGATGGCGGCCGAGGTTTCGGGATCGAGGATGGTGCGCAGGCGCCGCGCCTCCCGCATCGCGCCATCCATGTCGCCCGCCATCTGCGCGGAGGCGACGATGAAATGGACATTGTGCGGATAATAGCCGTAGCGCACCAGGCTGTGGTCGTCGGTGGCGCGGATGAAGGCTTCGTCGGCGCGGGCGGCGGCGATGTTGACGCGGATCGAGTCGCGATAGCGGCCGACGACCTGATAGATGTGGCTGGGCATATGGACGAGATGGGCGGCGCTGGGCATGCCATCGGCGGAGAGGCGGTCGGCGGCAGATTCGGCGCGTTTTGCATCGCTCGCTTCGAGCAGGTGGATCATAAGATGCGCCGCCTGGACATGGGCGGGATTGCGGGCCTGCACCGTTTCGACCAGGCGGATGGCAGCGCCGGCGCGCCCGATCGCGGTCTTGCGGTCGGCCTCCCAATAATTCCACGGGCTGGTGTCCATCGCCGCTTCGGCGGCCAGCAGGGCGACATCGTCATCGGCCGGGAAGCGCGCCGCGAGCGCCAGCATTGCATCGGCATAGGCGCCGTCGAGCGCGGCGCGGTCGGCATCGGGATCACGGGCATAGCGTAGCGCCGCCGCCTCGATCAGGCCGCGCTCCATCGGTGACGCCCGATCGCGCAGCGTCATCGCCCGGTCCATCGCGGCAAGAGCCGCGTCCCGGTCGCCGGCATCCATCGGTGCGTTGATATTGGGGCCGAGCGCCACCGCCTCGCCCCACCAGCAGAGCGCGCAGGCCGGATCGAGCCGCTGTGCCGCACGGAAGGAGCGGACCGCGCCGGCATGGTTGAAGCCGTACATGAGGAACAGGCCCTGGCTGAAATAGCGGCGCGCCTGCGGATTGCTGGTGGTCAGCGGAAAGCGCGAATGGGTGAGATCGTCGAACAGCGGGATCGGCGGCGCGTCGGCGATCGGCTGGGCGGCGGCGGCCGCGATCAGCAATTCGCGGGCGAGGGCGGAGCCGACCTGTGGGCCGCTGCACAGGCTGCGAGTAAGGCGAACGGGATCGAGCGCGGCGAGCGTCGCGGGCGAGAAGGCAGGTTCGATCGATATGGAAGCGAGCGACAGGCCGATGCCCAGCGCGGTCGCTGCCCTTATCCAGTCAGCCATGCGTCCGGCCCTTCCCCAAAAGCCCGCCATCCTGTGAGACAGACTATATCATCGGGGAAGGGGCCGGTAAATCAGGGCGTCAATGCGCCTGTTCGAGATAGGCGTCGATGGTCGCCAGATGGGTGTCCTTGGCCTGCTGCGGCAGGAAGGAGCCGGTGATGCTGTTGCGCGCGAGCAGGGCGATCTGCTCGCGGGTCAGGTTTCGGGCTGCGGCAACGGCGCGATAATTGTCGTTGAGATAGCCGCCGAAATAGGCCGGATCGTCGGAATTGACCGTGGCGCGCAGGCCCATGTCCAGCATCCGGTCGAGCGGATGGCTGGCGATATCGTCGATCACGCATAATTTGAGGTTGGAGAGCGGGCAGACGGTCAGCACCAACTGCTCGTCCACCAAGCGCTCTACCAGGGCATCGTCCTCCAGCGCGCGATTGCCATGGTCGATCCGGTCGACCTTGAGCAGGTCGAGCGCTTCCCAGACATAGGCGGGCGGGCCTTCCTCGCCGGCATGGGCGCACAGCTTGAGGCCGGCTTCGGCTGCAGCGGCGAAGACGCGGGCGAATTTCTCGGGCGGGTGGCCGACTTCCGACGAGTCCAGCCCCACCGCCTTGATCTGCGACAGCCAGGGGGTGGCGGCGTGCAGTGTGTCAAAGGCCTCTTCCTCGCTCAGATGGCGCAGGAAGCTGAGGATCAGGTCGCTGGTGATGCCATGGCGTTCTTCCGCGTCCCGCATGGCCGACAGCAGCCCCTCGATCACATGGTCGAAGGGCACGCCGCGTGATGTGTGCGCCTGCGGATCGAACATGATTTCGGCATGGACGATATGGTCCTGCGCTGCGCGATCGAAATAGGCGGCGGCGAGATCGTGGAAATCCTGCAGCGTGCGCAGCACATTGGTGCCGGCATAATAGATGTCGAGGAAATCCTGGAGATTGCCGAAATCATAGGCCTGACGGATCTCGTCGATCGAGCCATAAGGCAAGGTCACGTCGTTGCGCCGGGCCAGCGCGAACATCAGTTCGGGCTCCAGCGTCCCTTCGATATGGAGGTGCAACTCTGCCTTGGGCAGTCCGGCGATAAATTGGTCGATGTCGGTCATGGGGCCTCTATACAGGATCGACCACCATGGCACAGCTACGGGCCGCGTGGAACGGTCGTTGCAGCGCCATGCTGGTTTGCGTGGAAGGTCTCGTGTGGAAGGCCCCGCGGTATTTATTTGGCGATCAGCGTCGGCCGCCATAGCATTCATGATCCCTGATCATGACATCATGCCGATCATCGCATGAACCTGAACGGCCTCTCCTGTGTTATCCTCCATCTGGGTAGATGGCAGGCCGGAAGACGGCCGCCAGTTTTTCTTCGATAGAGTGCGCAACCAGCGTCTGCAGGGGAGATTTTCATGGCCGATTTTCCGGATATGGGCGTGTCGCGACGTGGCATATTGGCGGGCGGTGCCGCCTCCGCGACGGTTGCCGTCATTTCAGCACCAGTGCAGGCACAGCCGTCTCCCGCTGCGCCGCCGCCGATGATGGCGGTCGATTTCATCGTGAATGGCAAGCGGCAGCAGTTGAAGCTCGACACCCGCACGACATTGCTCGACGCGCTGCGCGAACATCTCAAGCTGACCGGCACTAAGAAGGGCTGCGATCATGGCCAGTGCGGCGCCTGCACCGTGATGGTCAACGGCACCCGCATCAACAGCTGCCTAAGCCTGGCGCTGCAGCATCAGGGCGACGAGATCACCACGATCGAAGGGCTGGGCATGCCCGACAACCTCCATCCGATGCAGGCGGCCTTCATCGCCCATGATGGCTATCAGTGCGGTTATTGCACGCCGGGGCAGATCTGCTCTGCCGTCGCCGTGCTCAAGGAAATCGAACAGGGTGTGCCAAGCCATGTCCAGGCGGACATCACCCGCGCCCCGGACTATTCCAATATCGAGATGCGCGAGCGGATGAGCGGCAATCTCTGCCGTTGCGGCGCCTATTCCAACATTGCCGAGGCCATGGCGCAGGTCGCGGGAGCAAAGGCATGAAGAGCTTCACCTATGAACGGGCGAAGACGCCCGAGCAGGCCGCCGCGGCCGTGGCCGGCCGGCCAGGCGCCAAATATCTGGCTGGCGGCACCAATTTGCTCGACCTGATGAAGCTGGAGATCGAGACGCCCACTCATCTGGTCGATGTCCAGGATCTGAAGCTCGACCGGATCGAGAAGACGGCGGAGGGCGGGCTGCGGATCGGCGCGCTCGTCACCAACACGGCGCTGGCGTCGGACATGGCAGTCCGCCGCGACTATGGCGTCCTTGCCCGTGCGATCGTCGCCGGCGCCAGCGGCCAGCTGCGCAACAAGGCGACGACAGCGGGGAACCTGCTGCAGCGAACCCGCTGCCCCTATTTCTACGACACCAACATGCCCTGCAACAAACGTCGGCCCGGCACTGGCTGTGCGGCGATCGGCGGCTTTTCCCGGCAGCTGGCCGTCATCGGTTCGTCGGACCAGTGCATCGCCACCTATCCCGGCGACATGGGTGTGGCGCTGCGCCTTCTCGATGCGAAGGTCGAGACGGTGAAGGCCGATGGCGCAAAGCGCGCAATCGACTTTGCCGACTTTCATCGCCTGCCCGGCAATGAGCCGCAGCGCGACAATGTGCTGGAGGCTGGCGAACTGATCACCGCCATCACCCTGCCCAAGCCGATCGGCGGCACCCAGCTTTATTACAAGGTGCGCGATCGGGCCTCCTATGCCTTCGCTTTGGTTTCGGTCGCGACCGTCATCCAGAAGGACGGTAGCGGACGCGTGGCATTTGGCGGCGTCGCCCATCGGCCCTGGCGGGTGGAAGCGGCCGAAGCCGCCTTTCCAGGCGGCGCGCGCGCCGTGACGGAGAAGGTCTTTGCCGATGCCCGTCCGACCGAGGACAACAGGTTCAAGCTGAAACTGGCCGAGCGGACGCTGGCGTCGCTCATGGCCCAGGCGAGGAGTTGATCCCATGAAATTCGATGCCCCCGCCAAGGCCAATCTGTTCGATCAGGCCAAGATCGTCGGCAAGTCGACGCCCCGGATCGACGGCCCGCTCAAGACCACCGGCCAGGCGCCCTATGCCGCCGAACGCCATGATGTCATCGCCAACCAGGCCTATGGATTCGTTGTCGGATCGGCCATCGCCAAGGGGCGGATCGCCGCGATGGACACAAGCCTGGCCCGCGCCGCGCCGGGCGTGATCGCGATCGTCACCGCCCCTGATACCAAGCCGGTCGGCAAGGGCATGATGAATTATGCCCCGCTGTTCGGCGGCAGCGACATCCATCATTATCATCAGGCGATCGCCTGTGTGGTGGCCGAAAGCTTCGAACAGGCGCGCGCCGCCGCGGCGCTCATCCGCACTGATTATGTGCGGGACAAGGGCGTGTTCGATTTTCCTGCCGTCGCCCCGGCCGCGCCGCTGGCCAAGGGGCAGGGGGGCAAGCCTGACACGAGCAGTCAGGGCGATTTCGCCGCCGCCTTCGCCGCGGCGCCGGTGAAGCTCGACGCGCGCTACAGCACCGCGAACGAAAGCCATTCGATGATGGAACCGTTCGCCACCATCGCCGCCTGGGACGGCGACAGGCTGACGCTCTGGACGTCCAACCAGATGATCGCCTGGGCCAAGCAGAGCATGAGCAAGATCCTGGGCATCGACCCTGCCAATGTGCGGGTGGATTCGCCCTATATTGGCGGCGGTTTCGGCGGCAAGCTGTTCGTGCGGGCGGATGCCGTGCTGGCGGCGCTGGGCGCCAAGGCAGCCGGACGGCCGGTCAAGATTGCCGTGCAGCGCCCGCTGATGGCCAATAACGCGACCCATCGCCAGGCGACGATCCAGCGCATCCGTATCGGCGCGGAGCGTGACGGGCGGATCACCGCGATCGGTCATGAAAACTGGTCGAGCAACATCAACGGCACCGATGGCGAGGATGGCACGGCCCAGACGCCCAAAGTCTATGCCGGCGCCAATCGCATGACCGCCAATCATGTCGCCATGCTCGACCTGCCGGAAGGCAATGCGATGCGCGCGCCCGGCGAGGCGCCAGGGCATCTGGCGCTGGAAGTGGCGATCGACGAACTGGCTGAAAAGCTCGGCATGGACCCGATCGAACTGCGCATCCGCAATGAGCCCGAGGGGACAGTGCCTGCCAACGCGACCCAGCGCATTTCCGACCGCAATCTGGTCCGCTGCCTGCGCGAAGGGGCGGAGCGGTTCGGCTGGGCGCAGCGTAGCGCCAGGCCGGGGCAGCGCCGCGAGGGCGCCTGGCTGATCGGCATGGGCGTCGCGGCGGGCTATCGCGGCGGGCCGACGGCGACATCCGGTGCGCGCGCGCGGCTCGGCACGGATGGCCGGATCACCATCGAAACCGACATGACCGACATCGGTACCGGCAGCTACACGATCATCGCCCAGACCGCGGCGGAAACCATGGGCGTGCCGCTCGATCGGATCCAGGTGGTGCTGGGCGATTCCGATTTCCCCGCTTCATCGGGTTCGGGCGGCCAATGGGGCGCGGCCAGTTCGACCGCCGGCGTCTATGCCGCCTGCGTGGCGCTGCGCCGGGCGATCGGCCAGAAACTGGGGTTCGACGCCGATAGCGCGACCTTCGCCGACGGCCGGATCGACGCGGGCGGTCGCCGCCTGGCGCTGACCGATGCCGGCGCCCTCACGGCGGAGGATGAAATCAGCTTCGGCGATTTCAAGAAGGGGTATGATGTCGGCACCTATGCCGGCCATTTCGCCGAAGTCGCGGTAAACGCCTATACCGGCGAAACCCGCATCCGCCGCATGCTGGCCGTGTGCGATGCCGGCCGCATCCTCAATCCGCTGTCGGCGCGCAGCCAGGTGATCGGTGCCATGGTCATGTCGGCCGGCTCTGCCCTGATGGAAGAACTGGCGGTCGACACCCGCTTCGGCTTCTTCGTCAATCACGATCTTGCCGGCTATGAAGTGCCGGTCCACGCCGACATCCCGCATCAGGAATGCATCTTCCTCGACACGCTCGACCCGGTGGTTTCGCCGTTGAAGGCGAAGGGGGTGGGGGAATTGGGCATATGCGGTCCCGGATCGGCGATCGCCAACGCCATCTACAACGCCACCGGCATCCGTGTGCGTGACTATCCCCTGACGCTGGACAAATATCTCGACCAGATGCCCGACATCGCCTGACCCTTAACCGGAGCAAGACCATGAAGCCGGACAAGACCGCTATCGTCCTGATCGAATATCAGAATGATTTCGTCAGCGAGGGCGGTGCCCAGCATGAGGCGGTGCGGGATGTGATGCGCGCCACCAGCATGCTGGCGAACAGCGTCGCGCTGCTGGATGGCGCGCGCCAGGCGGGGCTCACCATCCTTCATGTGCCGATCAGCTTTGCGGAGGGCTATCCCGAACTGTCGCCCCGGCCCTATGGCATCCTTGCCGGCGTGATCGCCGCCAGGGCCTTTCGCCGGGGTAGCTGGGGCGCGCAGATTGCCGATGCGATGGCGCCGACCGATGGCGAGATCGTGGTGGAGGGCAAGCGTGGCCTGGACTGCTTCGCCAGCACCAATATCGACTTCATCCTGCGCCAGCATGGCATGACGCACCTGGCCATTGCCGGCTTTCTCACCAATTGCTGTGTCGAATCCACCATGCGCTCCGCCTATGAACGGGGCTATCATGTCGCGACGCTGATCGACTGCTGCGCCACCATCGGCGAGGAGGAACAGCGCGTGGCGATCGCCAAGGATTTCCCGATGTTCTCGCTGCCAATGACCGGGCGGGATTTCCTCGCGCAATTTGGCTGAAGGACCGATCTGTCCCCTCCAGAGCGGGGGACTTCTGGCCGGGAGGGCAGCATTTGCCCCGATGCCTGCACCATTCTGCGAACGCTTCATAAGTTTATGTTGCTGTGCAGCATAAGCCATTGTGGGCCGTAATCGCCGCGGTTAGGGGCGCTTTCGATGAGGCTGGCAGGGAACAGGTGTCGAGTTGGCGAGTGAGCGTTTCGGCTTGCGGCAGGCGGCCGCGTGGCTGTCGGAGGTCGTCGGGCCTGACCGCAGCTATGTGAATGTCGGGATCGTCTATACGGTGGCGATCAGCCTGTTGTCGCTGGCTACCCCCATCTCCGTGCAACTGCTGATCAACTCGGTGGCGCGTACCGCTTTGGTCGCGCCCTTGTGGATCCTGTCCGGCGTGCTGCTGGCGCTGCTGCTGGTCGTGGCGGGGCTGAGCGCGCTGCGCGTCTATCTGCTGGCGATCTTCGAACGCCGCATCTTTGCGCGGGTGGTCGCGGAAATCACCGTGCGCGCGGTGCATGCGCAAAACCCCTTCTTCGTCGATGAAAGCCGGGGCAGCCTGTTCAATCGCTATTTCGACATGGTGATCGTCCAGAAATCGGTGCCCAGCCTGGTGATCGGCGCCTTCACCATCGTGCTGCAGGGGGCGGTGGGCCTGGTGGTGACCAGCTTCTACCATCCCTTTTTCCTGGCCTTCAACCTGGTGCTGGTGACGGTGTGCCTGATGATCTGGCTGGCCTGGCGGCATGGCGCGATCACCGGCGCGGTGGGTGTCAGCCATGCCAAGCATAATGCCGCGCACTGGCTGGAAAGCGTCGGCGGTTCTAACGGCTTCTACAAGTCGGCCCGCCATCTCAATTTCGCGATGGACCGCTCCGAAACGGTCATTGCCGACTATATTGCCGCGCATCGCCGCTATTTCCGCTATAGTTTCGCGCAGACGCTCGGTTATTTCCTGGTCTATGCCTTTGCGGCGGCTGCCTTGCTCGCGCTCGGCGGCAATCTGATCCTCGCCGGTCAGCTTTCGATCGGGCAGCTGGTCGCGGCGGAACTGATCCTGTCCGGCGTCTTCTACGGCATCTACCAGCTCGGTTCCTATCTCGACACCTTCTATGATCTGGTCGCGAGCAGCGAGGAATTGTCGCAGATCCTGGCCATCCCGCAGGAGCGGCTGGGCCAGCGCGGGGAGGCGCCACGCGACGGATCGGTGCGCTTCCGCGATGTCGAGATCGACAAGGCCCAGATCAATTTCGAGATTGCGAGTGGCGAGCAGGCGGTGATCCTGGCCGAACCGGGCATGGAGAGCGCTCTGGCGCTGCTGCTCAAGCGCCACGCCGCGCCCGACAGCGGCATCGTCCTGATCGGCGGCAGCGAACTGGGCAGTTTCGACATGTATCTGCTGCGATCGGCGGTGATGGTGCTCAATCGCCCGACCATCATCGATGTCACCCTGCGCGAATATCTCTCGTTCGCCGAAGGTCGCGACATGGATGGGGCGCGGATCATGAACGCGCTGGAACGGGTGGGCCTGGGCGCGCGGCTCGCCAGGCTGCCGCACGGGCTGGATACCCAACTCGCCAGCTCCGGCTCGCCGCTGTCGATCGTCGAAGTGATGCAGCTCAAGCTTGCCAATGCTCTGCTCAGCCGTCCGCGCGTGCTGCTGTTGTCGCAACTTTACGACATGATGCCGATTGCCAGCCTCAAGGCGACATTGGCCGAGTTGCGGGCAGCGGGCACGACCGTGCTGCTCAGCAGCGGGCGCCCCGAAGCGCTCGACCTCGACGCCTGGTATTGGGTCGGCGCACGCACGCAGCAACGGTTCACCGACAAGGATGAATTTGCCCGCTTCGTTGCGGCACGGGAGGCGCAGGCATGACGCTCGACCGCGCCCAGGCCGAACATTTCCCGTCGCTCGCCCAGTTGCGGCCGCCCCGACTGGTGACGACCGTCGCCTGGCTCATCCTGCTGGGCGTCCTGCTCGTGCTGGCGATCCTGTTCGTGCCCTGGCAGCAGACGGCGCAGGGCGGTGGTCAGGTCACGACGCTGAGTGCGCAGGACCGCGCCCGCGACGTATCCTCGCTGGTGAGCGGCCGCGTCGCCGAGTTCTACGTCAGGGACGGCGATCATGTCAGGGCCGGTGATCCGATCGTCCGGGTGGTCGATGTCGATCCCGATTTCCTCGCCCGGCTGGCGGGCGAAAAGGCACAGGTCGAGGCACAGATCGCGGCGGTCCAGCAGGCGCGGGCGACCGCGATGATAGACGTCAATCGCACCAGCCAGCTCTATGCCGAAGGGCTGGCCGCCCGCCGCGACTATGAGCAGACCCAGATCAAGGTTGCCGATGTCGATGCGAAGCTGGCCGAAGCGCGCGCGAAGCTCAAGCAGATCGAGATCAAGCTCGCGCAAAGTTCGGCGCAGATCGTCTCGGCACCGCGCGAAGGCCGGGTGCAGGATCTGAACGCCGCAGCGGGCGGCGCGCTGATCTCGTCGGGAACGGTGCTGGCGACGATCGCGCCCGAGAATATCACCCGCGCGGTCGAACTGTATGTCGACGGGCGAGACGTGCCGCTGGTCGAGCCGGGGCGCCAAGTGCGGCTCGAATTTGAGGGCTTTCCGGCCTTCCAGTTCAGCGGCTGGCCGGCTTTTGCTGTTGGCATCTATGACGGCCAGGTGCGGTCGGTCGATCCCACGCCGCGCACCGACGGGTTGTTCCGGATCTTGGTGGAACAGGCGCCGGGCAAGACCGCCTGGCCGGAGCGACGCTTCGTCCGTCAGGGCAGCCAGGTGCTGGGCTGGGTGCAGGGCGACACGGTGCCGGTCTGGTATGAATTGTGGCGCCAGCTCAACGATTTCCCGCTCAACTTTGGCCAGGATCAGGTGGCCGGCAAGGGCGAGGCGAAAGCGCCCAAGGACGACAAGAGTTCGATCGAGAAGAAGAAGTGACGATGTGGCGCGCGATGTCGCTGCCCATGCTGGTCGCGGCCATGGGCGCGGGCACCCTGCCGTGCGCGGCTGGTGAGGCCCTGTCGGTCGATGCGACGCCCGCGCCGACCGCAGGACAGCCCTTGACGCCGCTGACGCTGGACGAGGTGCTGCAATCCTCGGCCCGCTCGGCGCCCGATATCATTGCCGCCCTGGCGCGCGCGCGTCAGGCCGAAGGGCGCGCGATCAGCGCACAGGGTGCCTTCGACACGGTGTTTTCCGTGGATGCCCGCAGCCGGGTCGAGGGCTATTATGACGGCACGCTGATCGACAGCAAGGTCGAACGCCCGCTCACCGGCAACGGCGGCTATGTCTATGGCCAATATCGCAATTCGCGCGGGGATTTCCCGGTCTATGAGGACAAGGCCTATACCAATCGCGCGGGCGAGTTGAAGATCGGCGCGCTCTATGCCCTGATGCGCGATCGCCTGATCGACGCGCGACGGTCGGCCTCGCAAATCGCCGGCAACGATATCGACATCGCGCGCTTTGAGACGCGTGCGACCGCGATCGGCGTGCAGGCGCGCGCCATAGCCGCCTATCAGAAATGGGTAGCGAGCGGCCTCAAGCTCAAGGTCTATGAGGCGCTCTATGATCTGGCGGAAAGCCGTAGCCAGGGCATTGCGCGCCAGGTGCAACTGGGCGCCAAGTCCGCGATATTGCTGACCGAAAACGAAGCCAACATGGTCAAGCGCGAGGCGCTGGTGGTGCAGGCGCGGCAGGAGTTCATGGCGGCGGCCAACAGCTTCTCGCTCTATTATCGCGATGCGGACGGACTGCCGATCCTCGTCGATGCCGCGCGCCTGCCCGCATCCGCCGCCGCGTTCGACGGCCTGCGGATCAACCCATTGTTCGCGATCGAGGATCGTCCCGACTTCGGCATCCTGCTGGAGGAAATCGATAACGCCTCGGTCAAGCTGGCGCTGGCCGAGAACGACACCCGGCCCAAGCTGGATTTCGAGGGGCAGGTCGCCAAGGATGTCGGTGCCCAGGGGCTGGGGGGCTATAGCCGCACGCCGCTGGAGGTGATCGTCGGCGTCACCTTCAAGGTGCCGCTGCAGAACCGCAAGGCGAGGGGCAAGGTGGCCGAGAGCCAGGCGAAGATCGACGAACTTACCGTCAAGCAGCGCTATCTGGCGGAAAAGATCCGCACCGAAGTGGCCGGCATCGGCATCGAGGTCGACGCCGCGCGCGTGCTGGTCGATACAACCCGCCGGCAGCGCGACCTGGCCGAACGACTGGCCCAGGCCGAGCGGCGCCGCTTCGATCTGGGGTCGAGCGACTTCTTCCTGGTCAATAGTCGCGAGGAGGCGGCCACCGATGCTGCGGTCAAGCTGATCGAGGCGCAGGCGCGCATCGCCGCGGCCCAGGCCGAAATGGCGGCGGCAACGGCCGATGACCGGGCGCTAGGACTGGATCGCAGCTAGGCGGCATATGGCTGCGACCTGGCGTCAGGTCGCCGGTCGGTCGGGAAAACGGGCCTTGATCGCCGCATAGGCGGCTCTCGCCTTCATCAGGGCGTCGAACTGGACATGGTGCCAGGGCGAGCCGATCGCGACGGCACCATCGACAATCTTCCGGTTGCTGCCCCAAAGTCGATGGCAGTGCCCGGCGCCGCGTGGGACGCAGCTGTCGAAGGACATGTCGGGGCGGCCCCCGATGCGATCCCTGATGTCGCGCATCAGAAGCTGGCCCGGCGCATAAGCGCGATAATCCTCGTCGAAAGCCATCTTGAAGCCATGGCCCCAGATGGCGGCTTCAAACCAGCTCGACATGGCGATCGCGCGGCCCCCGACCGACAGGGTGGCGAGGCGGGCGCTGCCGTTCGAATGACCGCGCTCAATCACTTCGCAAAACAGGGCCTGGGTCGCGCTGTCGCTTGCCAATGCGCTGCCGCTACGGCCTTTCCAGCCCGATGCCTCAAGGTCCAGAAACGCGTCGATCCAGGCTGTGCATGGCGCGTCCGGCGCCAGAATGTCGATCGTGACCGGGCCATGTTCCTGTTCCAGCCGCTTCGACAGGCTGCGCAGTCGGCTCCGCATTTTCGCGTCGCCGCGGCCTTCCCCTTGCTTGCCGGCGCGATAGGCTGGACGATCATGGCAATGGATGGTGTGGAATGCTCGCCTTTCCCGTTCGCAGCGGTCGAACAGGGCGATACTGACCGGATCGTCGGCATCCAGTCCGGAGACATGCAGCATGATCTCCCCGCCTGAGCGCTGGTCCAGGAAGGCGAACAGGCTCTTCCAGAACAGATCAGCGGACTGCGCGATGACCAGCGGCGTACCCAGGAATTGGTTGGTCGCCGCCCAGTTGCGCCAGATGCGCACTGGCCATCGGCCGAAGCGTGGTACGGCGATCAGCGGCATGACGCCCAGCCATGGTCCATTGATGGGGGCGACGACGGCCAGAAACACGTCAGCGCCATCAGGCGCGTGGCTCAGGGCGGCGTCCATGAACCAGTCCTGCGCGAAGACATTGGCGGCCCCGGCCAGTGCCGACAGGGCCGCCCACTGCGCGCGATCATCGGCCGTCAGATCGGCATGGCGCAGGATGCGGACGGCGGGTTGGTCGGCATCCGACAGCGGCCAGGCATGGCTGGCGTCCGGTTGGAAGCTGCCGGAGGCGGGAAGGTGGCTCATAACAGCCCGGCCTTGCGCGCCACGCGGCACCCGATCGAGCGCCATTTGGCGGCCTTGGGCCATATCGGCACGTCGCCGGTGGGCAGGCCCCATCGCCGCAGCAGCGGATTGATCTGCATGGCGTCGCCCAGCGTCTGGCTCCACTGGCTCTGCCAAGTGATCGACAGCGAAATGGACGGCTCCGAGCCCGCCCTGACCCAATGGGGCGAGGCATAGGGGATGAACAGGCCGTCGCCCGGCTGCATGGGGTGGATGTCGGCATCCGCCTCATAGGCGTCGTTCCAGGGCAGCATATTGTCGCCACCACCATAATAGGCTTCGTGCCGGTCGATCGGCAGCCATGGTGCCATCGGGCGATAGGTCGCGAACTGTTTGTCGCCCGCGATCTGGAAGAGGATATTATATTCGCAATCGAAGTGAAACGGGGTGAGCGTTCCCGGCGCGGAAATGAAGATGAACCCCCGCACCGTCAGCCCCGGACCGGTCGCTGGAGAAATTGCGGGGCCGATCTGGTCCATCAGCCTGGCCAGCAACTCGCGATAGGCGGGCAGTTGCTCGACGAAGCGGAGCATGATCCAGTTGCCGCTGGTCTGGATCGAGCGAATGACGGTGGCGACATCGGCGTCGTCGGAGCGGTCCATCGCGAATTCGCCGCCATTGGGGGCGTTGCCGATCCGGCGTTCGACAAATTGCGGTGGCAGGTCGATGCTGGCTTTTGCCAGGGCTTCGAACGAGAGCAGCGGATGGTCCGTCAGGCTATGCTGCAGCATGGTCGGTGACAGCGGATAGGCGCTGGCGAAAGGACCGAGACTGGACGGCGCAACAAAGCTCATGGAGGAAGTTCTTCCGCTATGACGAGATCAATTGCCGCAAACTTGTCATGCAAGGTTGAAGATCGCGTTAAACACGATGCGCGTATTCCAGTATATTTTCAGGCCATAAGAAGTTCAGTTTCTGTTTGGGCTGAGTTGAAATGGTGATGCGGAAATATAATTTTGGATGAAAAATGGTTGCGGCAATGATTTCTGATCTGTTTCCGCGTTGATGCGATGAAGAAGATCGTAATGCGGTGTTTCGATCGTGCCTGGTCTTAGATGCGCGCCATTCTCCCCTTGCGCGATTGTCGGATGCCGCGCTGGCGGCAACCGTGCGGCATCATGATATTGCCGGCAGCGGCGAGAGGTCTGCGCTTGATGGGGCGCCGGGGACGCACGCGCCGGCACGACGCATTTCGCCGTGGAGAAGCCTTGAGGCTCTGGTTCAACTCAGCCGGTCGATCGCGTCGCTGTCGAGGCCGCCGGGGATGATCATGATCGGGCAGGGCATCTTGCCCGCGTCCGATCCGGTGAAGTAGGATACCAGGGCGCCGGGCGGGCCGCTGGCGGCGGCGCCCAGGACCAAGGCGGCGACATCGTCCATTTCCTCCAGCGTCTTGCGCACCACAGCGACGGGATCGCCCTGGCGCACGGTGATGCTGGGGCGGATGCCGGATTCGTCGGTCAGCGTGCCGGCGGCGCTGGTCACCAGCGCTTCGGCCCGTTGCAGCGCTTCATCCTCCATCGTCGCCTGGACGCCGCCCCACTGGACGAATTCGGACGGTGGGATGAGGGCCAGGATGCGGATCGTCCCGGCCGTCTTGGCGGCGCGGCGGGCGGCGAAGCGCAGCGCGGTTTCCGCTTCGGGCGATTCGTCCACGACCACCAGATATGTCCGCATTGCTCGATATCCCCGAGAAACAAAAATCCGCCTTGCCGGCCCGTCAAAACAGCCCCGACGAACCAACGAGGTGAAATGTGGGGCATTATGGGCCCTTGCGCAAGGCGTGGCCTTGACCGTTCCGGCCAAAGGGTGAAAACGGGCTCCGAAACGGCGCGTGCCAGATAATCAAGAAGAGGCCCCGAACGCATGAGCAAGACGATCCAGATGCCTGCCCTGTCCCCCACCATGGAGGAGGGCACGCTGGCCAAGTGGCTGGTCAAGGAAGGGGACAAGGTATCGTCCGGCGACCTTCTCGCCGAGATCGAAACCGACAAGGCGACCATGGAATTCGAGGCCGTCGATGAAGGCACCGTCGCCAAGATCCTGGTGTCGGAAGGTGCCGAGGGCGTGAAGGTCGGCACCGTCATCGCGATCATCGCCGAAGAGGGCGAGGATGTCGCCGAAGCCGCCGCCAGCGGTGGCGCTGCGCCCGCCCCCAAGGCCGATGCGGTCCCCGCCAAGGCCGAAGCCGCCGCCCCCGCCGCCAAGGCTGATCCGGTGCCGGCGAAGGCGGCTGCTCCCGCCGCCGCTCCGGCGGAAGGCCGCGTGAAGGCGAGCCCGCTGGCCCGTCGCCTGGCGGAAGCCAAGGGCGTCGATCTGGCCGCTGTCGCCGGTTCGGGCCCGAACGGCCGCATCGTCAAGGCCGATCTGGACGGCGCCGCTGCCGCGCCGGCCAAGGCCG
>NZ_LUFI01000052.1:0-39594 GCF_005281675.1 Sphingobium sp. MP9-4
GAACATATGAAGAACGAAATGCCATTGACTCCGGCGCAGGATTGGGGCGAACAAATGGGGAACATATTTTCGAGTCCCTGCCTCCATGTCAAAAACCGCCATCCTCGACGAGCTGCGTGCGCGTATCGCGCAGGTGGAAGCCGTGGGCGGTCGGCACCCGGTCCTTCCCTTCGGCCTAGAGGCTATCGATCAGCATCTGCCGGGCGGCGGCATCGCGACCGGCGCGCTCCATGAAGTGGCCGGAAGCTCGGATCTTGCCGATGATGCGGCCGCCACCATCTTCCTGGCCGGCATTCTCGCGCGGTCGCAGGGCATGATCATCTGGTGTCTTCATTGGCGCGACCTGTTTTCGCCGGCCCTGCATCTCGCCGGGCTCCTCCCCGATCGGGTCATCTTCGTGGAAGCGGGCAATGACACCAATGTCCTCATCGCGATGGAGGAATGCCTGCGTCACCCCGGCCTTGGCGGCGTCGTCGGGGAACTGAGGAAAATGTCCCTCACCGCCTCGCGCCGGCTGCAGCTGGCAGCCGAACAATCGGGCGTGCTGGCCATGGTCTTTCGCCGCGCCATGCCCCCTGAAAGCCAGGCCGAGGGCAGCGCCGCGCTGACCCGCTGGCGGGTGCGGGCCGTGCCCAGCCCGGCGCTGGGCTTTCCCGGTCTCGCGCGTCCGCGCTGGTCGCTGGCGCTTGAGCGCGCGCGCGGCACCGAACCCCAAATCTGGACCGTAGAGGGAAGCGATGAGACGGGTTGTCTCGCTGTTCCTGCCGCGCTGGTCGACGGATCGTATCCGTCGCAAAGCCGGCAGGCCGCCTGAAGGCGGGGCCGCACCCCTCGTCACCGCCCATGTCGACCATGGCCGCCGCCTGATCGCGGCCGTGGACGAGGAGGCGCGCCGGCTTGGCATAGCCGGCGGCATGACGGTAACGCGTGCCCGGTCGCTGGCGCCGGAGCTGGACGTGGTGGATGCCGATCCCGAGGGCGACCTTGAGGGCCTGCGCCGGCTCGCTCTGTGGGCGGGAAAGCGCTATTCTCCGATCGTCGCGCCCGATCCACCTGATGGCCTGTGGATCGACATTACCGGCTGCGCCCATCTCTTCGAGGGCGAAGTGCCACTCCTCAAGGACATGATGCGCCGGGTCAGTGGCTCGGGCCTCGCCTGCCAGGTCGCGGTCGCCGACACGCCCGGTTGCGCCCATGCGGTGGCACGGTTTGTACCATCAGGACGGCCGAACATCATCGAGCCCGGCGCCACGCGCGCCGCGCTCTCGATCATGCCGGTCACCGCGCTGCGCATCGAGCCGGGCGTCGCGAGCGAACTGCGCCGCATGGGGTTCGAGCGCATCGAGCAGCTGATCGCCGCGCCGCGTGCGCCGCTCGCCAAGCGATTCGGCCGCCAGCTCTACAAGCGCCTCGACCAGGCCTTGGGCCAGGTGCCCGAACCCATCGATCCGATCTATCGCGCCAGCTTGCCGCGCGTCCGGCGCAGCCTGCTCGAACCGATCGGCACTGCCGATGCCATCGCCCAGGTCATCGCCGACCTCTGCGCCGATCTTGCCCGCCTCCTGCTGCGCGCGGGGACAGGCGCGCGCCGGCTCGATCTTCATTTCGAGCGGGTCGATGGCGCCAGGCAGGCCGTGCGGGTCGGGACTGCTTCCCCCTCGCGCGATGTGCGTCATTTGGCAAAGCTGCTCTCCCAGAAGATCGAGACGATTGATCCGGGCATGGGGATCGAGGCCATGGCACTGGTCGCGTCGCTCACCCAGCCCATGGCGGCCGCCCAGGTCGGGAGCGTCCTTGCCGGTGAAGAGCGCGGCCCGGATCTCGCCGCGATCGTCGATGCGCTCGCCAATCGCTTTGGCGCGCGCAGCCTCTATCGCTCGGCGCCGCGCGCAAGCAGCATGCCCGAACGCGAAGTCGGGCATGTCGCGCCGCTGTCATCGGCCGGCGGCGCTGGCTGGGCCGATGATCTTCCCCGGCCTGCCCGCATGCTGGTCCCGCCAGAGCCTGTCGACGTGATGGCGATGCTGCCCGATCATCCGCCTGCCATGTTCGTCTGGCGGGGGCGGCGCCATCGGATCGCCCAGGCCGATGGGCCAGAGCGCCTGCATGGCGAATGGTGGCGTGAGGGCGGCCATGAGGCAGACACACCCTATGCCGTGCGGGATTATTTCCAGGTCGAGACGGTGAGCGGCGCGCGATACTGGCTGTTCCGCATGGGGGATGGTGAGCAGGCGTCGACCGGCCCGATGCGCTGGTTCATCCATGGTGCCTTTGCATGATGTCCGAGAATGATCACGACCATGATCTCGAGGACGATCTTGAGGGCGCCCGCTATGTCGAGCTGCAGGTCACCAGCCATTTCTCCTTCCTGCGCGGCGCCTCCAGCCCTGAAGAGCTGTTCTCGGCCGCCGCGCTGCTGGGCCTGCCAGCCCTTGGCATCACCGATCGCAACAGTCTGGCTGGTGCCGTGCGAGCCTGGGACGCGCAGAAGGTCATAGGCTGCCGGGCGATCATCGGCTGCCGGCTGGACCTTGTCTGCGGCGCCTCTCTGCTCGTCTATCCCACGGACCGCGAGGCCTATTCGCGGCTCTGCCGGCTTTTGAGCATCGGCAAGGCCCGTGGCGGCAAGGGCAGCTGCCATCTCGACTGGTCGGACGTGGCGGACTGGGGGGAAGGAATGATCGGCATATTGGTGCCCGACCGCGCCGATGCGGCGTGCGAGGAGGCGCTCGACCGGCTTGCTGCCATCTTCGGCTCCCGCGCCTATCTCGCCCTTTCGATCCGGCGCCGGCCCCGCGATGCGATCCGGCTGCGCGATCTTGCCCGCCTCGCCGCGCGCGCCGGGGTGCAGACCGTCGCCACCGGCGACATTCTCTACCATGCGCCCGAGCGACGGCTGCTGCAGGATGTGGTGAGCTGCATTCGCGAAAAATGCACGGTCGACACGCTGGGCCAGCGCCGCGAGCGTTTTGCCGACCGGCATCTCAAGTCCGTCGCGGAAATGGAGCGGCTCTTCACCCGCTATCTTGGCGACCTGACGCCGCTCCGCCGCAGCGTCGAGATCGCGCGGGCCTGCCGCTTTGACCTTGGTCAGCTCACTTATACCTATCCCGACGAGATCGGGGAAAGCGGCCTTACCCCGCAGCAGGAACTCGAGCGCCTGACCTGGACAAAGGCGCCGAGCCGCTATCCTCATGGGGTTCCCGACAATGTCCGCGAACAGCTCGCCCATGAGCTTCGGCTGATCGGCGATCTTGCCTATGCGCCCTATTTCCTCACCGTCCATTCGATCGTCCAGTTTGCCCGATCGAGGGATATTCTCTGCCAGGGGCGCGGCAGCGCCGCCAATTCGGCGGTCTGCTTTGTGCTCGGCATCACCTCGATCGATCCGGTCAAATCCGAGCTGCTCTTCGAGCGCTTCGTGTCGGCCGAGCGGCGCGAGCCGCCGGACATCGACGTCGATTTCGAGCATGAGCGGCGCGAGGAAGTGATCCAGTGGATCTATGAGACCTATGGCCGCGAGCGTTCGGCGCTGACCGCCGTCATCTCCCGCTTTCGCGCCCGCGGCGCGGTGCGCGAGGTAGGCAAGGCGCTGGGCCTTAGCGAAGACATGCTGTCAGGGCTTTCAAGCCAGGTCTGGGGCTGGGCGCGCGACGGCGTCGAGGCCAGACATGCGCAGGAGCTCAATCTCGACACGAGCGACAAGCGCCTGGCGCTGACGCTCGAGCTTGCCCGCACCCTCATCAATACGCCGCGGCACACATCCCAGCATCCCGGCGGTTTCGTGCTGACCCTGGGGCGCCTCGACGAACTGGTCCCGATCGAACCCGCCGCCATGCCCGATCGCCAGATCATCGAATGGGACAAGGATGATATCGACGCGCTCGGCTTCATGAAGGTCGATGTGCTGGGCCTTGGCATGCTGGGCTGCATGCGCCGCGCCTTCGCTCTCCTCGAGGATGACAAGGGGATCATAATGGACCTGGCCTCCATTCCTCATGATGATCCGGACACCTTTGCGATGATCCGCAAGGCCGATACGCTGGGCGTCTTCCAGATCGAGAGCCGGGCGCAGATGGCGATGCTGCCGCGGATCAAGCCCACCAAATTCTATGACCTGGTGGTCGAGGTCGCGATCGTGCGCCCGGGCCCGATCCAAGGCGATATGGTCCATCCTTACCTGCGCCGCCGCGAGGGCAAGGAAGCGATCAGCTATCCGACGCAGGAACTGCGCCGGGTGCTGGAAAAGACCCTGGGCGTCCCCCTCTTCCAGGAGCAGGCGATGCGCGTCGCGATCGAATGCGCGGGATTCACGCCGTCGGAGGCCGATCTGCTGCGCCGGGCGATGGCGACCTTCAAGCTGACCGGCGGGGTTTCCCATTTCCGCGACAAGCTCATCAACGGCATGATCGCGCGCGGCTACCAGCGCGACTTTGCCGAACAGACCTTCAAGCAGATCGAGGGCTTTGGCTCCTACGGTTTCCCCGAAAGCCATGCCGCCTCCTTTGCGCTCATCGCCTATGCCTCGTCCTGGATGAAATGCCATCATCCCGATGTCTTCTGCGCAGCGCTCCTCAACGCCCAGCCCATGGGCTTTTATGCGCCCGCCCAGATCGTGCGGGATGCGCGCCAGCATGGGGTCGAGGTCCGCCCGATCGACGTCAATCACAGCCGCTGGGACTGTACGCTCGAGCCGACCAAAGGCCGCTATCATGCCGTGCGGATCGGACTGCGCTATGCGCGCGAACTAAAAAATGCAGACGGCGCCGCCATCGTCCTCGCCCGCGGTCATGAACCCTATGCCAGCGTCGAGGAGATCCAGCGCCGCGCCGGCGTCAGCGGTCGCGCGCTCGACCGGATCGGCCATGCCGGTGGCTTTGGTTCGCTGGCGCTCTCACGCCGCGCCGGCCTCTGGGAGGTGAAGGGTCTTGGCGAAGAGGCCTTGCCGCTCTTTGCCGCAGCGGACGCGCGGGCAGGCAAGCTCCGCCCCGAGGCGATCGAACCGGACGTGATCTTGCCCCAGATGGGCGAAGGCGAGGAAGTGGTGGAGGATTATCGCGCGATCGGGCTCTCGCTGCGCGCCCATCCGCTCGCCTTCCTGCGCGACGAACTCGCCCGCCGCAAGATGGTGACCTGCGCGGCACTGAGGGATATTCGCGACGGGCGATGGGTCAATCTCGCCGGCCTCGTCCTCCTGCGCCAAAAGCCGGGCTCCGCCAAGGGCACCATGTTCATCACGCTTGAGGATGAGACCGATGTCGCCAATCTCGTCGTCTGGCCCAGTCTCTTCGAGAAACATCGGCGCGTGGTGCTCGGCGCTTCGATGATGGGCGTGCGCGGCCAGGTCCAGAAGGAAGGCGAGGTCCTCCATCTTATCGCCCAGCGGCTCGACGATCTCTCCCCTCTCCTCGCCAGCGTTGGGCGGCGAGAGGATGTCGCCAGCATCTATCAGGTCAGTCGCGCCGATATCGCGCGAAGCGCCATGGCCCCCGATCCGCGCGATGCAGCGAACCGGCCGCTCAGGCGCGGCCCCCGCGACCTTTACGATCCCGATCTGCGCCTGGGCTCCGGCATCATTCCGGGACAGCCGACAGAGGGCATCAAGGTGAAGACACGGGATTTTCGCTGATAGGCGGCGGGCCGCCCATGCAGCTCAGGCCGGCTCGATCCGCTCGACATCGAGCATGTCGAAATCGGACCTTGTTCCTACGACCCGGACCTTTTCGCCAAGAAGATGCCGGCAGGATCTGGGGCAATCGAGCCGCCATTTCCCGCCATCGGCGACACGCAGCACGGGGAAAGGACCATCGCCAAGCAGGATGCCGATGAGTTCGTGCCGCGTGCCGCGTGACATGTCATTTGCGCCTTGCAGGCTTGCGCGCGGATCCGGCCTCGGCCCCGTTCTGGTCCTGAGGATTTTCGAACACCCAGTTGAGATAGGCGGCGATGCGAATGCCGCCGCGCTTCAGCCGATCATTAAGCTCGAGACGGTGCTGATAGGCATAGTCCCAGGACAGGTTGGTATCGGTGGGATAGATGGTCTTGCGCAGTGCGATGCTCTCGCGGATCCAGGTGCCGGGATCGCGATCATTCCAGGCAATGATCTCGCGCGGCGTGATCGATCGGGCCAGCCAGTCGGCAAGTTCGGAATAGGATAGCGATCGCTGCTCGATCATCGCGCTGTCCCAGACCGAATGGAGATTGGTTGAGCGGCCGAACCAGGTCACCTTCACGTCATTGCCGCCCCGGTCATTGCCGCCGCCGGCATGGAGCGGCTGGTGAAGATCGCCGATGATATGGACGATGAAGCGCAGGGCCAGGCGCTTGTCGTCGATCGAAGCTTTAGGATCACGCAGGGTTGCGGTGAAGCGAGCGAGCCCCGTCATCGCGTCGCCTTCGGGCGGCGCGTCGGCATTTGCATAGGCGTCGCCCTCGCGCACGGTCACATAGTGCCAGGGGCTGGCCTGCTTCTGCCAGAAATCGGCAGGGTCGGATTTCATGTCGTCGGGCCAGGTCGCCGCCTGTGCCAGATCCTCCTCGCCAAGGAGAAGCTGGACATTGGCGCGGGCCAGGCCGCTCAGGTTCCGATCGGCGATCGCCCCGGTCACCCGGTGGCCGATCGGTCCCCAGGCGAGAGCGGGCGAAGTCATCGAGATGAGAGTGGCGGTCAGGATCAGTTTACGCATGAGCGCACCATTAGCGCTTGTCCGCGCACGATCCAGCAATTCAATTATATCGTTGACGCTTAAGGCTACGCTCTCTCGAGTGAGAAAATCGGATAGGCGACTCCTGGGACTTAGCCGAATGACAGCTTCGGAGCTCAGCGACGTCGATTCCAGACGAGGTCCGCTCTTTGTTAATCCGCGCCCCGACCTGTGCCAAATGTCTCGACGACGGCCAAATCGCTTCGACCAGGCACAAGGCGTAGCCGCACCAACAGAGCCAGAGATCGAGCTCATGGCGTTGGCATGCGAGTTGGCCCGCCGAATGGTCACATAGCACCCGACCGCGCCGCATCCGGCCAGCACCTCTAGCCGCGAGGGTCAACGCGAGCATTCGCTAAGCCCCGAATACGCCCGATCGCACCGCCGGATAGGTAAAGCATGGCCCCGCACTAGTCTGCATGCCTTTTCTGGAACAGCTCGTTGAATACACGATCGGCGCCCCATGCCTGCGCAGACGTGTAGGCCAATTGACGAAGATCGTCGCGCTCAAGTGGTTGATGGCCCGGCTTGTAGCCGAGGTCGTGGTTGGCTTCCGACCAGGCGTGTTGGAACAGGGTCTTGATCTGTAGCTCGAAACAGAACGGCACGTTTGCCTGATCGTAAGCTGGATCGATCAGGTCAGGCGGAAACGCCAACACGTGATGATTGCCGAAATAGCCAAACTCCCAATCATTCTCGGGAAGCATTTCTTTCGACTCGATGGCGTGGAAATAGCGCTGCACCTCGTTGGAAATCTGTTCCACGTCGTCCTTGTAGAACGTGATGATGCGCGCACCTACCTGATCCTGGATCTGGTGCAGAGGCTCTTCGTACTTGGGCACGCCTTCGCGCGTCACGGCCCTTGCCTTACCCATAAACCTGTCGATCGATTTCGGCCTCGTCGTGATGCGATCAATGCGGGGTTGGTCCGAAAGGATGTCCTTCAGGAATGCTTCCAGTTTGTTCGCGATTGGAAGCAATACCTGATCGTGACGATAGCGATATTGGCCTTCAAGTGTCATCGGCCCTTCTCCAGCTTCTCACTCACAACGGCTCCCACGGTGCTGAACTTGATCTTGCCGCCGTCCGCCTGGGCTTCGTGCTCGAATACGTCATCGAACGCCCCCGCGTCGGCTGTCAGCATCGCACCGTTGTCGAGTTTCACGGTCCGGAGAGGCAGCTGCTTCTTGAACTCCTCCGCGTTAAAAAGGAAGTTGTCGGCGGCAAGATCGGCGCGATCCAGTTGCCCGATCACGGCTGCCTTCGTGTTCGGCGTAAAACCAAACTTGTTGCAAAACCCATCGACGCTAATCGATTCCGATCCAAGGCCGCTGGCGAGGGTAGCCGCCGCGGTAATCTGCTGTTTGACCTCGAGATCATCGGTGGTCCTGATCGCTTTTTTCAGGGCAACCGCCAGACGCCGGGTGCCAAACGCAGGACTGGTGATGAAGTCGGACAATAGGAAGTCCCTCACCCAGTAATCCGAGGATTCGAAATCCTGGCTGTTGATTTGCTTATCGACAGCCATGCCGGTCCAGAAACCGCCCTGAAGCGAAGCATGCTTGTAAACCACAGCCTTGTATGAGTGCGCGTTTTTCATGAACACGCGATCGATGAACTCAACGGTCAACATGTCAGCCGCTTCGTTCACGAGCACGCCATTGTTAGCGCGGAACCGCGAAATCACCACCTTGTGGTCAGTGCCCTCCTTGCCCTTGATCAGGAAGAGCAGGCCTAGGCCTGACCGACGAGTCGTAACCAACCCCAATTGCTCCGCGAGACTACGGCCAAGGTCCACGCTAGGTGTCGCAGCGTAAGCCGTGAGCATGTCACGCCGCGCATTGGCCTGACCGCCGGCGGCGTCCTTCTTGAAACCGATGCCGATGTTGCATTCGGAATCGGCTTTCTCGTAAACGCTCTTCATGAGGTCAAACATTTCGCCTTCATGTGGAACCGGGCTTCCGACAATGGCTGTAGGTTCAGGCTGATTCTTATTCGGGTGAACCAAGTAGGTATGAACAATCTCGATCGGCAAGTTTAATCCCTTCTCGCCCCAGCGTTGAACGGCGCCTCAAACCCAATCGCGCCTGAGCAGACACGCGAAGCCCTGCGTGCGATGCGTTATACTCTCACCAATTTGACGAGAATTTGTTATCATTTCAATATTGCTCCGAATTAGGCAAAGTAGTTCTCCTCCGCATCTCGCGATGAGTAGCGATATCCTACGAGTGAGAAGAGAGCGGTCTCGCCGCGCGCTTCTAATGGGATGAGATCCATTTTTTAGGCGATCCGCGCACGTACAACGTCACCGCCCGACACGGTCACTACCGATCCGAGGTCATCGAAATCGCCTGAGTATTCCGTGACTGGTCTGAGCCCCGCGGATATCCACCAGACGTGAGTGGATTCTGGCTCTTGACTGGCTTGGACCGATATTGGGGTGTAAGCGCCAAAACCTCCCCACATTTTCGTAGCTGCTGATCTGTCTATGTTTTGCCCCTCATCCGAGGGGTATCGTAGTGGCTGATGATGTAAGAACATTCGAAACAGGTTTCGAAAGGCAGGAGGGCCAGCGGCCCTCGCGTATGGATGTCATTCCAGCGGGACCTTCGCGTCGCCGCTGGTCGGCCGAGGCCAAGGCCCGGATCATAGCGTCGAGTTTTGAGCCCGGCGCCAACATCGCAGAAATCGCACGGACGCATGGGTTACTGCCGCAGCAGCTTTATGCGTGGCGGCATGACAGCATTCCAGGCAAGCGCCTGGCCAGCAAAAAGCTGGGCTTCGTCCCGGCGGTGGTAGAAGATGCGGGCGGCTCCGGCCCGGCTGATGGTGGAGGCGATGAGATCGTGATCCGCACGGCAAGGCTGGCGATCCATGTGCCGCCAGGGGCGAGCGAGGATCATATCGCCCGTGTGCTTGCCGCGGTGAGCCGGTCGGGATGATCATCCCGCCAGGGCCGCTCAAGGTGATGGTGGCGACAAAGCCGGTCGACTTCAGGAAAGTGGCCGTCAGCCTGGCGGCGCTGGTCGAGCATGAACTCGGACTCAAGCCCTTCTCGGGGGTGGTCTTCATCTTCCGCTCCAAGCGGGCGAACAGGATCAAGCTCCTGGTCTGGGATGGCAGCGGCCTGGTGCTCGTGAGCAAAGTCTTGCAGACGGGGGCCTTCCATTGGCCACGGGCGCAGGATGGCGTGATGCGGCTGTCGGCATCACAGGCGTCAGCCTTGTTCGAAGGGCTGCAATGGTCGAAAATGCACACGCCGCGCGCTCAGGTTCCGGTGACGACGCGATAGGTCGCAAGCCTGATTCCCCTGATCGAAATGCCATTGCGGACTGCCCGGAAACTGCCAGAAATAGGGCATGTCCGCCACGGCAGCCGACCTTCCTGACGATGTCGCCATCCTCAAGGCGATGGTCCTGGCCGGCCTCGAGCGTGAAGCTCGGATGCAGCATATCATTGACCAGATTACCCGGACGACATTCGGAAAACGGTCGGAGAAACTGAACGAAGATCAGTTGGCGCTGGGCCTCGACGATCTCGATGTCGCCCGCGCTGAACTGGAGGCTTTGGCCGAGCAGGCAGCGGCTGCCGCAGGACAAAAGAAGGAACGGGCGCGAAGGGAGCCCGGGACAGCGCGGGCGTCGCTGCCGGCACATCTGGCCCGTGTCGAGGAAGTGATCCTCCCTGACGAGACGGAATGCCCCTGCTGCGGAGGCGTGCTGCACTGCATCGACAGCGACATATCAAGCCGGCTCGATGTCATCCCTGTCCAGTATCGCGTCATCGTGACGTCCCGTCCGAAAATGGCGTGCCGGGCATGCAGCGATGGCGTGTTCCAGGCGCCTGCGCCCAAGCATGTAGTGCCAGGCGGCCTGCCCACCGAGGCGCTGATCGCCGATGTTCTCGTCAAGAAATATGCCGATCACACTCCCTTCTACCGGCAGGCACAGGCACTGCGGCGCCAGGGTATCGAGATCGACAGGGGGACAATGTGTAACTGGGCAGGCAGAGCCGCCGCCTGGCTCGGCCGCCTGACCAGCCGGATGAGGGCCGACCTCCTGTCGGGCGCGAGGCTGTTCGTGGATGAGACCACCGCGAAGGTCCTGGCTCCCGGCACTGGCAAGGTGAAGACAGGATATCTCTGGGCGATCGCTCGTGATGATGGAGCGCATGGCGGCACCGATCCACCGGCTGTCGCCTACACCTACATGCCAGGTCGCGGGAAAGTCTGGGCGGAAAAGCTGCTCGGGGACTTCACCGGCATCGTCCAGTGCGACGGCTATGGCGCGTACAAGCATATCGAGGCGCTGGACCGAAGGGCCGGTCCCGGAACGCTCGCCTTCTGCTGGGCACATGTCAGGAGGGGCTACTTCGACGATGCCAAGGGCGGCAACGCACCGGTCGCCGATGAGGCCCTGCGGCGGATCGCCGGGCTCTACAAGATCGAGGCTCGTATCCGAGGCTCCAGCCCCGAACACAGACTGACGGTACGCCAGGCTGAATCCGCTCCGATCATCGCGGACATGCTGCCATGGCTCAAGGAAATGCTGCCCAAACTACCCCGCGGCTCCCATACAGCCGAGGCCATCGGTTACACACTCAACCACTGGAAGGGCCTCGTCCGCTTCCTTGAGGATGGACGGATCGAGCTGGATAACAATACCGTCGAGCGCTCAATCAGGCCAATTACCCTCCAGCGGAAAAATGCCCTGTTCACAGGCCATGACCTGGGGGCTGAAAACTGGGCAACCTTCGCCAGCCTCATCGAAACATGCAAACTGGGCGGTATCAACCCGCAGGCCTACCTCGCCGATGTCCTCGCACGCATCGTCCTGTGCGGCGACACAGATCCCATCGATGATCTGCTCCCCTACAACTGGGTAGATAGTCGCGCCACCGCCAGCCCCGTCATCGATCAGGCCGCCTGAGCGCTCCCCTGTGGGAGTGTTTTAGCGCTTACATTGGGGTGAGCATTCTCGACGCTGCTGCGGACTGTGTCGCGGAACGGGAAAGCGGTCGGTCCACCCTTCGTGGCGGGAATAGGTGGCTGCACGGCTGGGAAGGGTTGGATGGGCTTCGCCCGACGGAATAATCCGACTTATCCTCCGCTTCGAAAATCCGCCAATTTCACTCAATTTTAAGACGTTCCCGATCAGCAATCAAAGACTTGTTTTGGCCATGAAAAGCCTCCTCCTCGTCACCTCTCAAAGGTGTCGCGCATCTATTGACCCAGGGGTTGCGCCGGGAGCGTGATGATCGAGACTTGGGTACGGACCTCATCAGCATAGCCCGACCAGGGCCGGGAAAAACCCGGATAGAGGAAGCGGGAAATTGAGCGCACAGGTGATGCACGATCCGAGGAAGCCTGCAAGGCCCCCTTATTCAGCCTGGGCCACCCGATTGGGCCATTTCTGTTCAGCATCGAAGCTCTTCGAAGTGGGCGCGTGATGGGAGGGAGCCAGCATGTTCAACGGGCCAGAGCGTGGAAGCTGCCGATCGGCAGTCGAGATGAGATCCGAGGCCGAGCGACCTGCAAGGGTCTGGACAGTGAAAAATAAAATCCTGCTGCAGATCGTCTGGAAGAACGCCAGCGAAAATCCATAAATATTCGCCGCTGTGTGCGCCAGGACGGTATTTGAGTAAAAAACATGGCTTTCGCAATCTAGATGACGATAGAAAATGCCCCTTCGTGAGAGAAATTTTGAGCCTAAGTCATTAGTCCGATATGGAAATTTCAAGGGTTGACAGTTTCTCGACAGAACTTAATCGGTCATGGCGTAGTTATTATATGCCAATCTCACGGTGGGGCGTGAGATCGTCGAGGTTTTTGGTCTTTCAGGCAAAACGGGGGGTAAATGAAATCCGTATCTGCATATGCGCAGCTTGATCTGTCTGAGCGGGGCGCGCTTACAGCCGCATTACTTGAAGGTGTTCCCAATGAGGCTGGCTCGCAATCGGTGGTTCTGACCGGCGCGCGCCAGCTTTATGATGCGCGCCAACCGGGCCTTTTGACGCAGGGAATGGCATCTTGGTTTTCCAAGAATGTCGCCTCTCTTCGGGTTGCAGCAATCTCTGAAATGAAGAATGCGTTCGAGTCCGATTCAAAGGCGAACGGGGGAGTCGAAGGCGTCTATCTCGAGAATCGCCGGGATTTCGCACAGCAAAAGTCAATCGACGCGGCCATCAAGCAGGTGGAGAACTTCGCCGACAAGCACAAAGTGCAGATCGCGGACCATTCTCGCACGCACGAATCATACCGGATTCTCCACAGCAGGCTCGGTCGCGAGCCTGTGCGGACGAAATCCTGGATCTATGTTCTTTGCCTATTGGGCATTGTTTTGCTTGAGGCTTTCATAAATTTCGAAAGCTTCATGAAGGTACCATATATCACCAGCCCGTTCCTTGCTACCGGGGCGACCATGGCTGTCGGCCTTGCAGTGGGCTTTGCCGCCCATTTCCATGGCGTTGTCTTCAGGCAATGGGCCTTTTTGTTCCGTCCCCAGGAAAGTGCCGAAGGCAATTTCGAAAATCGCCGTAATGATGCGATCAGAAGGCTGGTAATTGGCGGAATTCTGCTGACTATCGCCCTGCTGATGGTTGGCGCTTCCCGCTATTATTATCTGCGGGAATATATCGTAAACGCTTCGATCCTGGGCGTTGCGGCTCCCTCAATGTTCGGCGGCATTTTCTTCATGCTGCTCGGCAACATCGTGGCCTATATTATCGGCCTCCTCGTAGCCTACGCCATGCATGATCCCCACCCGGTCTATGCTGAACTGGATCGAAAGTTGAAAGCCTCATCGAAGCGTATCGAGGATCTGAAGAAGGAGCGGGGACGCGCTCAGGAGGAATTGCGGCAGGGACTGGCTTCGGAACTGAGCGCCATTACTAATCAGGAATCCTCTGCGCGCGGCCGGTCTCATCCCGAACTTCGCGAATGGGCCAATCAGATTATCAACAAGGACCAGGAAGTAATTGGAGCGCTACTGGCTTATCGCCATGCTCTTCTCCGGCAGCTGGGTCACAGAGCGCAAGACCCTATGTTCCGTTATCCTGACGGTGCTCACGCGATCCTCCTGCCTGTCGCTGGCGATCAGATGCTGACCGGTGACGAGTATGCGTCGTTGCCACTGAGCCTTGGTTTTAACGTTTAGGACATCCTTACATGAACAGCGTCAAGCTCTTTGGAGCGGTCGTTGCGATCGCTGCAATTTCTGCGTGCGGCTCGGAGCCCGGCATCACCGGCTCCGAAACGAAAAATGTCAAACTTGAGGAATTCTGCGCGACGCCAGGCCTTGCGCCTGCCGTGCGGGAAACCCTTCTGGTCATCGATCAATCTGCGGTAAAGCCTGGAAAACCTGAAACTTTCCGGACAGATAATGCTGAACTTTTCAAGCTCATCACTGGACTGGCTGCTGCCGATCAGGCGATCAGCAGTGGGGTGATGGCGGCGCGCGAGCGGCTGACGATCACGGTCGCCAATGCGCATACCGGCGGCCTGACCCAGGTCTTTACTGGTTGCTTGCCCGGCATGTCCCAGGATGAACTGGCGGCGCGTGCTGCAAAGGGAGAGGATGGCAGCATCGATACCTTCTTCGGCTCAGACATGAAGTCCAAGCTTGAAGAGGCCCGTACCACATTCATGACCAAAGTCATGTTGATGGTTGTGCAGATTGCCGGTGAAGAAGGCTCCGGTGCCGGCGACAGCTTTGGCAATTCTGGCTTTGTCAAAATCCTGGGGGGGATCGGCGCTGGTTCGGGCCGGCAGGATAGCGTGCGCCGCGTATTCCTGTATACCGACCCGAGCCGCGCACTTGCGGCAATCCCAGCCAATGTGGCTGAAGCGCGGACTGCTGCATTTGCGCAAGCTTCCGATGCGCACTCCAATTTGGGGATGTCGGAATTCTATCTCATTCCGGCGGGTCGTCCAGCCGAAGGCGTTCAGCGCGATTTTCTCGACGCCTACCTCCTTGGCAGTGGCGCTGACCTGAAGTTCGCGGGAACCTTCTCTCCCGACAGTGTCGCCAAGATCCCGGTCAGCATCGTCAATTATACCGGTGAATTGCCGCTGACGCCAGAGATCAAAAGCCCCTTGGAAATGCGGCTCGCGGCTGCTGCCGACGGGACGTTGGTCAACTCCTGGATATCCTACACAAGTTCCAGAGGCGTCCGCCGAACCCCAGTTTCCGGACAATTTGTGTGCAATCCTGACGGTTGTGAACTGCGGGGCGATCCGGACAGAGGGCTTGGTCAACGCTGGCGGACGGAACCTGGCGCAGCACCCCAGCCTCTTGTGGATGGTCCCTTTGGTGGGATGCGGCTCATCAGCGGCAAGGACAATGGTCAGACTTTGACGGCTCGAATTTTCGATCCGGTGATATTTGTGGGGGAGAAGGGCGACATTGCTTTCACAGCCCGTCGCTCCATTTCAAAATAAGGGGGAAACCATGAAAGTCATTCGCGGTGTAACTGCGGTGCTGGCGGCGTGCCTCACCGTGAGCCAACCAGTCCTGGGGCAGGCAAGTGACGCTACCTATAATGCGCGCGGGCAGCGCCTGAGCGGAAAGACCGCTGTAGAAAAGACGATCGGCAAATGTGTCCTGGCACTGGTGATTGGTGGCGGACTGGGCGCAGCACTAAAGGGCAAGAATGGGGCTGCTATCGGGCTTGCAGCAGGTGGCTTGGTATGCGCGCTGATGATGAAAACGGCCAGTGACAAGGACAAGGCCCGAGTGCGTGCCGCGGAACTTGAAGCTTTCAATTCAAATGCAATGCAGCGCGCCAGTTGGACTACTGACGATGGAACGCCGGCAGAGCTGGCGGTTATGCCCTCGGGTCAGGGAAGCGTGCTGATGACGAGTGCCGGTTCGCTCGAATGCCGGCGCGACAATCAATGTCGTATCGGGGATTCCTGGTTTCCCAAAGACCAGATCTTATCCAAGCAGGCGCAAGCGAATGCGCCCAAGATTGTCAAGGCGTCGTTCGAAAGCGCAGAGGAACTTGTCTGTCGCCGCAATCGTGTAACTCTCGGAGTTCAAGGACAGGTTGTTTCGGACGGAAGCGATACAGCCTGCCTGGTCGGAGATACGTGGGTTACAGGCGATGCCCTCAAGAAGAGCAAGATCAAGGAAAGCAATATCCTGATATGATGTGGCGGACCGGGTTCCCAGCGTGCTCTGTGCTGATTGTTGCACTGTTGGCGGGATGTTCCTCATTCAACATGGCACCATCGTGCGACGAGACAGGGCCCGGCCTTCAACGACACTTGGCAGCACCCAATTCAAGGGTAGCGCCGGATTATGCTAGATTATCAGAGTTGATCGAGGTCTCTGCCATCGCCGAAATCCATTCCGGCTACAATTACCGTATTTGCGAGGCGCAAATCGAGGCTCTGGGCCAACCGAGATCTGTGCGCTATCATGTCGAGCAGTCCGAAGGCGTTCAGGGTTGGTACGAAATTGAATTGCTCAACCTAGGCGAAGGCGGCCTCGCAGACTTCATCATTGAATTGAGAGCCGCTTATGCGAACTAGAATTCTGTCGCGCTGGCCCTTGACGCTTTTGGCTGTGTCAATGTGCCTGTCGGCGGCGGCGTCGCTGACGGCGCAAACAGTGCGATACCTGTCTGATGAGGAAGCGCTGGCCCTGGAGCATCAGACGCGCTTCTCACGGCTCAAGCGCTTTGCGCAAGCGAACGGCATTTATCCTGAGCCCGAAATGCATAGCTACGTCATTCCGCGCGACTTTATGCCGGCTGATTTCCATTACGACATCCCGGTTCTTCGTATCGTATTTCCGGAAAATACCTTCTTCGACACGGCATCAAGCGAGATAAAGCCCTCTGCGATCCCTATCATTAAGGCGATGGCATCAATGCTTGACGGCGATGTGCCTGACGTGAATGTTTTTGTCGCTGGTCATGCAGACAGCCGCGGCGGAGAAGTCTATAATCACAATCTCTCTGTCAATCGGGGGCGCAATGTTGCCGATATTCTGAACGGCTCGCGAAAAAATCACGGCGCTATCTGGAGCATTGGCTTTGGCAAGAGCGTGCCACTCTATCCCAACGATTCTGACGTGAATATGGCGTATAATCGCCGGGTGGAGTTCCTTATCTCGTCGCGTCCGGATGCCATCGCATATTGGTTACAGGATCAAGTGGTAGATGTTTGCCGGACGTCCGACGCTGCTGCGCGCCTGCGGTGCATGCGAGACTTCAAAACAGAGCGGAAGTTGTTCGTGGCGGAGAAGGCAAGACAGAGCGTTGTTTCCCTTGCCGAACGTCCGGTGCGAGTGAGCCCTTCACCAGATGTAAAGAGGAAGGCTGTGCCAGAGAGCGAATCTCGTGTCGCGGTCAGGCCCAATCAAGATTCTATGACTATAAAACTCAATGAAAATCGGATCCGTGTGCGGTCAATCGAACACTGAATAGAGCATTGTCGAATGCGGGAGCGATCTTGTGTCGGTTCTGATCTTCTTCCTGGCGAAAGCTGTGAGCATCATACCTGCCGGGCAGATGTCCGCTGCACACCAACCCGCGTTTGGGATGGAGACGGTCCGATATGGTGCGCCGAGGGACCGCGAGTGCGCCTGTCTGGAATTGCCGCCAGAGAAATGGACGAGACCTGTCGAGCCAATCAACCATGCCCGAAGATGTCGGCACAAGCTGCTAGAAATATGTTAGTGGGCCTGGTGGGCGAAGCGACGGGTTACTCTCGTGAAGGTCATATATTGGTTCGCGGTCCAACCTTGCGTTGTCAGTCTGCTGGAGGAGCCGGAGGAAATCGCACGGCTGCTTGGTGCATCTCGCCTAAAGCTGGAGATCTGTCTTGTCGAATGCTGCAATCGGGTGCTGTCCTGAAGTGGCATATCTATTGGAAGAAGCATATTTGCTGAGCAGGAAAGGCGTTGCGGCGATCGCTGATACTGCCGTTCTTCCAGAAACTGCCGCCGTGCCTGGTAGCCGCTGAGGAAGCAGAGATACAATCGTGCCGGATCACGCGATCTTCAGGATTGGGGAAATGCCACGGCTATAGCGGAACTTGGCGGAGGCAAAGAACCCGCCGCATTCGGCTTGGGCATCGCACCCCTCGCACTCCGGCATGTATTCCTGCTTCCAGTCGCTGATCGAGCGCCGGGAGAAACGGTGCAGAGACGGCTTGAGGATGCAATGCTGGCTGTTGTAGATCGACACTTTCATGCCGGCGCGATCGAGAATGCCGACCGCCTCGGATAGCTCGGCCTGATAATCGACGGGGTCGATCCAGATCCTTTCAAGGTTGGCGCGCGCAAAACCGGTGAGTTCGAGGCCCATCAGCGCGATATGATCGACAAAAAGCAGGTTGCGGACGAGAAAACGGGCAAGTGGTACCAATCTCGGGACAGTCTGCTCCTGCAGTACAACCCGGACCTCCACGCGGACACCCTGGGCCTTCAGGGCCAGGATGCCGCGAATCGTCTCGTCGAAGGCGCCATCGGCCTGCACGACGTAATCGTGAACGTGCGCCAGGTCGGCATAGACAGGTATGCCCAGCATGAGGTCCGGGTGCCGCACGGCACCGAGGTCTCTAGCAAGGGTGCCTGTGGCAAAGCTGCGACCATTCGACAGGACATGCAGAGCCGTGTTCGGGAGATGGGAGCCGACCGCCTGGACCAGTTCGATGAAGCGCGGACCCAGCAGAGTAGGCTCACCGCCGGTGAACCCGATTTCCCTCGCTCCACGATCCATGAGGGGCAAGGCTTCGAGAACCTCGTCCACGATCCAGCCGTCATCGACGGCGCGCGGCGGCTGTGAACACATCAAGCAATAATTGTTGCAGCGCTCGGTGAGGAGAAAGTGATTGTAGGCAACTGCCTTGCGGAAGAGCGTGCGGATCGCCCCCTTCGCGGGTTCAAGCCGCACGACGTCGCCATCGCCCAAGTGGTGGAAATCTTCGGGCAGAACGGCAGCGGCTGCACCCTTGGGGAGAAGCGCGAGGGTCCCGGCATCCTTGACCAAGTACCAGCCAAATCCATCGGGAACAGGTCCATCACAGTGGATGAACGCCTCGACGCTACGCAGCGGTGCAGGCCGGTCTGCGCAATCTGAGAGCCTTAGGATCGCAGGTCCACGATCAATGGCCGGTGGGTTGAATTGGGTCAAGCGACCGCGCAAAGTGATCATACGATATTGGCCCAGCGTTCGAAAATGCGGCGTACTTCGGGGTTGGCCTCCATCCTGGAGATCAGCCCGCGGAAGAGCGCCATGTTGCGGGTGCAGAAGGAAGAGAGAGGCTTCTTGCCTACGAAGTCCCCTTGGGTTGCATGATGAAACACTGGCTCGGCTCCGCACCACGGTTCGAAGGCGCACCACGAGCATCCCGGCACGCTTGCGGCGAACGATTTTTCGAGGGGGTCAAGTAAGGCATCGCCCAAGAAGATGTCAGCGAAATCGTCGTCATGGACATTGCCGAGAGCAAAGGTAGTGTCGCCCATCTCGGCCAGCATCCGGCTTTCGTCAGAGGCGTAGACGACGCCGTCGTAATTGTAGACGACTGCGCCGATACCGATCCCTGCCGGGCTCATGAGATCCACGTAGGTGGTCTGGAGGGGCGTAAGCATCTTTTTGAGAACCATCGCGGAATAGTGCTCGATGAACTCGAACCCGCTGAGATTGAGCTCGATGATGTAGTCCAGGCCCTCAAAGAAGAATTCGAGCCACTTTTTCTGGTCGTACGAGGCGTAGGATTTGGTCTTGATAGCGAAGCCGTATGGAGAAAGCGGCCGCAGGAAGATCCCGCCGAAGTCCATGCGGATATATTCGTCGATGATCGCCCTGACCTGCGGCAGGCTTGCCGCGGTCGTCGTCATCAGCGCCCCCACATTGTAATGGCCCAGCGCCGTGCGAGCGCGGGCGATACCTTCTACTGCCTTTTCGTACGAATTCTTGCCGGGCCTTGGCCGGTTGCGATTGTGGAGGTCTGCCGGTCCATCGAGCGACGTCGAAATCAGGATATCATGCTCGCGCGCAAACTGCAGGATCTCGTCATCCAGCACCGCCAAGTTGGTGGCGATCACGAAGGCGAGATTGCGGCGTGCCGTCTCGTTTCGCCGCAGGGCTTCAGCAACGATGAACCGGATGATCGGCATGTTCAGGGTGGATTCGCCGCCCTGGAACTCGATCTTGATCGCGGGTGAGGGCGAGCGGAAGGTGAGGTCAAGCGCGCGCAACGCCGTCTCCTCGCTCATGTCGAATTCCCGCTTGTCGTCGTTGGCACGCGACACCTGGCAGTAGGGGCAGCTGTGCTCACAGCGTAGGGTGGTCACGAAGATGTGCAGCCCGGTGAAATTGGCGAGCGGCGCCAGCTTCGTGCGGATCTTGAGACCCAGCAGGTCGATTGCGACCTGGGTGTCGTCATCGATCAGGAAGTGCCGGGACTTCAGCTCATCGTAAACGGGCTGATCAGGGTGCAATGCGCCGCCCGCGAAATCCGAAACTTCGCTTGCCGAAAGCGTGACGTACTCGCCCGCCATATTGGTCGCGACATAACCCTCCTCGTCGAGGGGGGTGAAACGCCATGGCAGCATCGTGTAGGCTGATTTGGCGGATGCATCGAACTGAGCCTGCTCGCGGAACTTAGCCATCCTGGAGGCCCGTGCGCGAAAAAGCGAGGCCGAGTATGGCATCGCGGTAGGGTGCGGTGCGCTCCTCGATAGAGATGCGTAGGTCCTGATCGATCACTTCGCGGCGGAAGTCGCGTTCCGCGGTTTCCATCGACACCGTTGAATTTGCCGGAAGCAGCTTGCACACGATGTCGTCACCGATGACGGCCACATCGACATCATAGCGTGCCATTAGGGCATAGGCGGCCCGCTTTGCAGCGTCCACGGAAAGGGCGGCCCGAGACAGGGTCACCGTCCGGGCATCGCCAGTAGCAATGGTCATAGTTCTATCGTTCTTTTGAGGCTGGCTCAGTACGCGCTGGAAGAGTGCGAACTGTGGCTCGAGTGCGAGCTATGGCTCGAGTGCGAACTGTGGCTGGAATGGCTGCCATGTGCAGCAAGGTGCACGGCGTCATCGGCCTTGGTCAGCACAAGATCTTTCGCATCGTCAGCTTGGTTGGCGAACTGTGCCACGGCAGCCGGAACGGTCATGGGAATGGTCGCGTGCGCCTGCGTGCCAGCAATAAGCGTCGCGAGCGATGCTGCGAACGGTTTTAGAAATGAACGACGTGCCATCATAAACCCCTGTTGAAACATTGCTTTTGCCAACCACTGAACCGTGGCCGGTCGGTTTTTTGGCGACACCTAATTAGTATTTCAGTTAAGTGTTAAAATTCTGTCGCGCAACGACTATCGCATGCTGTTAGCTGATCTTGGTTCTCCGCCAAGAACGCCGCCAATCCGACCCTTTTGATGCATGGCGGTTCTGTCACGATACGAAGATCGTGACTAAGCTGCGCTATAGGCTTGGCAATGGCGTTCTAGCGGTCGACCAAGAGCACTTATTTGTAGTCATACGACCCCCGCGCATCGACATGTCCCGCGACGAAGAGAGCTACATCTGGCGGCTCCTTGCGCAAGTTTTCGGCGATCAGGGCAGCGATCTCGATGGCCACGGGGCGCAACCGGGCGGAATCTGTGTCAAAGAAGGTGGTGCGTTCAAGAAATACCACGCGCAGCGCCGGAACATCCGCGGCGATATTCGCTGGCAGAAGCCAACCAAGCGAACGTAGTTCGCGCACCAGCTCAGCGAGCAGCCGAGCATAAATCGGCCTCGAAGCGGGTCGCGGTCAGTGGCCAGTCTTGGGCATCCGGTGGGGAAAGCAGACCGGCCGAATCTGGGAACTGAAAATTCGCAACTGAATGGCCGGAAAGGGTCGTTCGTGCCGGACCTCTCAATCCATAGGGGCATTGCGGCAGTTGGGAAGACCGCCCTTCAATTGCGTCCCCATCCACATCCCTTCGGGGGATTTGGATAACGAGAGTGCAGATACAGCATTATAGCTCCCACCGTTTCGCGCTCGGTCTCTGAAACAGATCGTCATCTGGCTATCTGTCGTCGATAGCACATCGAATGACATGGCCCACTCATGCGAACCCATTTCCATAAATGCGCTGAGCTTATCCTTTCTGATGACGGTAAATCCGTAGTCAGATAATGTTTTCTTTCCAGAAACGCGTCGTGGTCCGGTAGAATTTTGGAAGCTTGTCAAATCTAAATTCGCTAAAACACTATCGACGGCATCGTCCTTAACAGCGCCAATCGTGGCGCTAGACGATACGATCGCAGTAGAAATCACAAACAATTTTACCATCTTCATGGGACGTGCTCCTGCTAGATTATGATTCACCTACAACCAATGTCTGATTCTGGAGTGATGGGTGCTACCGGTCAATGACCACAACGGGTCGACTGCAGCACAGACGAAAGAGAATGTAGACGCAAACGATAGCGCAAGATCGGGTTGCATCAAACGAGCGCACAGCCAATGATCCCGTGGTGCAAACGAACGATGGCCCAACAGACCCCGAACTCATCCGCTTCCTGCGCGAGGAACTGGGCGGAGACGTCTCACCTAACGAAACAGCTTGGGAGCATGTCGGCCCTATCTGGTTGTGGCGCGGGGAAGGCAAGGATGGCCAGCCCTCATCAATGTCGTGGCATTTTCTGACGATCGACGGCGAGGTCGCCGAGGCCATCCGTGTAGCATCGTCTGGCCAATCAGCGGCTTGGGGATCGGTCTACGTAGAGGCTGGCATCGGCAAAACATGCTGGCGCACATCGGTCTTTCCGAACAAGGCGCGCCAAGGCTACATGCTGCCCATCAAGGCGAGCGTGAGAAAAGCAGAAAAGCTAGCGGAAGGCGACGTGATCACGGTACGTATTACCCTATCCAAGGGACCATCACGCTAGAAATGAGCGTTCGATCTGAGGGAAGTTGGTCCGTGCAGGTCTGATCAGTGTGGTGACAATTTCTCCAGACGGCTCCATCCTCGCGCTTTGCTACTCGACAGCCGTCATGCGAGAAAATGGCTTGTTTCGGCGTGATCCGACATTGCCAGCATTGCTCCAGACAGGCGCAAGTTGGCCGACACTTGCCGGGTTGCGGACGGTCCGCAACTGGAGTGCTGCAAACGGGTACTGAGCGTCTTAGAAGGGTCGCTTTCCGAAGGGGCGGTTTACCAGCCCGCTATCACCGCTCAAACACTCTGAGCGAGGCCTGAATCCGACAGCCGCGCCAACGAGGCAAATTTAAGTTCAATAATGCGAGTCAGCACATCGATGCGTAGCACCATCAGGTAAAAGCACAATCTGATCGAAGGAGGCCGCAATGACTTTCCACCGATGAGCGACAAACAGAGGTAAATCGGCGCCATGTCGCTTGAAGAGTATGGATGCAGCTCCTCAAGCGACATGTTCCTGTTTCATTATTCAGCAGCAGCCAATTCAGCGGCCTTCTGGCCGCGCCCCTTGGGAGCAGCAGCCTTCTTGCCTTGGCCCGGCTTGCGCCCCAAGCCGATCTTATGAGCCAGCTCCTTGCGCTGGGCAGCATAGCTGGGTGCGGTCATCGGATAATCGGCAGGAAGACCCCACTTGGCGCGATAATCATCCGGGGTCATCTGGTAGTGGGTCATCAGATGGCGCTTCAGCATCTTCAGCTTTTTGCCATCTTCAAGACAGACGATATAATCGGGCTTCACCGACGAACGGATAGAGACGGCGGGTTGCCAAGGCTCAGGCGTCGGCTCAGCCGCGACAGACAGTCCCGCAAGCGCACCATGAACGTTAGCGATAAGGTTGGATACGTCACCAACCGAAACCGAGTTATTGCTGACGTGCGCAGCGACAATATCGGCTGTGAGGGTGATCAGAAGCTCATTGGCATCGGTTATCTCAGTCATTTCCATGCGTCCCGTTTAATTTTATCGGAACGGTCTATCTATAATCATCTATTCCAAATGTCACCGTTGTGAGGATGAAGATTCTGTAAGGTCTAGAAAATACGGGGCAGATTGTTGTAATATCCATTTACTTCTAAGACTTCTACTGATCTGGCTAACGCCCTCGATAAGGCTCGCAACCAATTCCGTCGCTGTCCCGGTCCAGATGAGGGCCATATCCTGGCTCCCCGGCATAAACAGGCGCAGCGCCAGCAGCTCTTGCTTGGGCACAATTGCGATAGGACCATGAGGATCGGCCATCAGTTGATGCGGTGGACCGCCTTTCCGGTTCGGCCTTGCGAACAGCCAATGATGGCTGCTGATCATCTAAATCGGCAGCACTCATGTAAGACTGAGGAGGCACCGCCCCCTGCGGGCGCCAAGACTCCTCTTCGGCAACAGGTGTGCTTGATGACGAGGAAGGCAGAAGAGCGCTGCCCACTCCACCAACAAAGCCAAGCATGATCGCCCCGCCAATGATGGCGGCAGAAGGAGAACTTCGCTTATGTTTATAGGGCTTGGTGCGTTGCCGATGGCGCCGTTTCATTCCTGCATGATGGCTATGGAAGGTAAAGGAGCAGTTGCCGGCTCTTTGGCGAGATCGGTACTTATCAAAGTATAGAACCTAATTGGGTCGCCCTGGCCCTGATGATGCCCAGCGCATGGGCTCGCCCAGAAAAATTTCGGCACCCCAAAAATCTGCCAGCAACACGTCCGCCCATTCTTGGGCCAACTCACGTCGCCGGCCCATGTAAGCAGCGCGGTTATACGCTTTCTCCGCATCGGAGACAGCGCCACGTCTATCGTCAGCCTGCACGTTTTTGGGCGTGTGGGCCAGCATGAGGTCTATCACTTCACGGTCGCCAGGCTGCATCAATACGGCTGGACGCTCATTCATGTATGTCGAAAACGCAGCGCGAAACCCGTGAGGGACATGCCGTTGATAGTAGCCAGCTCGGATTAGCAGGGATCTCAGAGTATTTTCGCTAATTGGCCGATGCGCATGTCGTTCGCTGGGAAAACAGAGCTCGAAACGCCCGGTAAGCCGACGAAGCACCTTCAATAGCTCGACGGCCTGCCAAGCCAGTGGGGCCAAATGCGCCTTCTTTCGATCCTTCTGACCTTTCATACGGTCTGCGGGTATCATCCAGAAAGGCTTGTCGCCTTCAAGGTCAACAAATTCGGCCCAGCGCGCTCCGGCAAGTTCACCAGGGCGAACCGCTGTAAGGGCCAGCAGGCGCAGCGCGAGCTTGGTTTGAGCACGGCATCGCTCTCCTTCGCAGTCGAGCAGCAACTGACGTAACTTTCCAATGCGTTCTTCTTGAGTGTCCAAACCATCGATTATCGAAGGCTGGGGACGCGATGCGGGTACTGGCTTCATGGCCTTCGCCAGGTTCGCTGCAGGATCTCCTTCGCACACGCCGCTCGCGACACCGTGAATGAATACTGCTGATATGATCTGCCTATTTCGGTGGGCGGTTTCCCGCGCACCCCGCGCTTCAACCGCACGGAGCACCTGGAGTATATCGGCAGGTTTCAATTCACTGATAGGCTCATTGCCCAGTTGCGGAAGCACGTCCCGCTCAAGCTTGATTAAAACATCCGCGGAGTGGACTGCCGACCATCGCGCAAGCGGCTCAACGGTCCAGTTCTGCGCCTGCGAATAACTCCACTTTCCGTTTGCCTTGGCCCATGCATGCAAACGTTCTAACGACCAGCCGCTCTGGAGCTCGAACCAATCCTCAGCGATCGCTTGAAAGCTGTTGTGCCGTTTTATCGCTTCGGCTTTTTCAGCTTCGCGACGTGCGATTGCCGGGTCTCGACCTTGGCTGAGAAGGCGCTTCGCTTCATCCCGTTTTGCCCGGGCCTCAAGGAGCGTCACTGCAGGGTAAGAGCCAAAGCTCAAGGTCTTTTGGAGCGGCTTGCCTTTCTCGTTGCGGCCGAACGTATAATTCATTCGCCAGTGCCGCCCCCCTGCGCGCGTCACGAGAACGTAAAGCTGTCCAGAATCGCTTATTCGGTAATCCTTCTCTCGGGGCTTCGCCGCCTTCAGCTTCGCGTCATTCAGCATTGCTGCCTCCGATACCATGGATTCCGGATGTCATACCATGGCGTATGCCATGGATGGCCATGAACGCGTGCGAACCAGCGCGAACACCGTTGAGCCTTCGGAGGGGCTTTACATCAGGGAAATCAATGAGTTGTGAACGGCTACGAACGCTGGCGTTCGAAGATCTGGCGGAGAGGGAGGGATTCGAACCCTCGGTACCCTCACGGGCACGCCGCATTTCGAGTGCGGTGCATTCGACCACTCTGCCACCTCTCCGCAGAAGACCGGAAGCATTGAACCACAAGGAAAAATGCCGCCCCGATCGGGTCGAGGGGCGCCCATTAGCGAATGATTCCATCCTTGCCAAGCACCCTTTTCGGTATTTTTCTTGTCTCCCTGCGCGGGCACCCTAAATTGGTCATATGAAAGTCACGATTCAGAATATCGGTACCGGCATCACCGCCCCGCCGGTCGTCCATGCCCGCTTCAGCATCGGCGATGTCCTCAAGCATCGCAGCTTCGGCTTTCGCGGCGTGGTGTTCGACATCGACCCGGTCTTCGCCAACAGCGAGGAATGGTATGAATCGATCCCCGAACATGCCCGCCCCGACAAGCAGCAGCCCTTCTACCACCTGCTCGCCGAAAATGGCGAGAACAGCTATGTCGCCTATGTCAGCCAGCAGAATCTGGTGGCCGACGACAGCGAGGAGCCGGTCGATCACCCCGCGATCACCGGCCTGTTCGGCGATTATGCGGATGGCAAATATCAGCTGCGCCCGCGCCACCGGCACTGAGCCGCACCGGCGGGCGGCGCTGGGCCTTGCCCTGCTGCTCGCCGCGGCCGGGCCGTTGCAGGCTGCCCCGTTGCCGACGCAGGCCCCGGCGCCGGACAAGGTCGCGGTTCCCAATGCCGACCCGACCTTCCCCTTCTCCAACGAGATCGCCGCCTTTGCGAAAGCGGAAGCGGCCGGCCCGCCAGTCGCCGACGCCACGCTGTTCCTGGGCAGTTCCAGCATCCGCCTGTGGGACATCAAGGGCAGCTTCACCGATATCGGTACGGTCAATCGCGGCTTTGGCGGCGCGACCACGCCCGACGTGCTGCATTATTACAAGCGGCTGCTGCCCAAGGCCAAGCCACGCTCGATCATCGTCTATGTCGGCGAGAATGACCTGGCCGCCGGCGCCACGCCGGACAAGGTCGCTACCGACGTGCTGACCCTGCTGCGCCAGCTTCGCGCCGACTATCCCAGGGCGCATATCGCCTATCTCTCGCTCAAGCCCAGCCCGATCCGCTGGACGCTCTGGCCCCAGATGGCGGCGGTCAACATGACCGTTTCGGCGCGCAGCAAGGCGATGAAGTTCGATTATCTCGATGTCGGCCGCCCCTTGCTCGCCACGGACGGCCTGCCCGATGCATCGCTGTTCCGTGCCGATGGTTTGCACATGAATCCGCGCGGTTACGAGCGCTGGACCAGGCTGGTCGACGCCTATCTGGACCATGCAGTGCTGGCGGATGCGGGCGCCGGCCGCGATTCCTGACCGCCCTGCCGGCCAGTTTAAGATTGATCCAAGCGCCAGCAACATTATTACCAGCCGCTTGATCGATCGACTGGCGAAGGGAAAAGAGCAGTGACAACCGATTCGGCCAAGGCCGTGCCGATGGCGGAGCTGACGCTACGCGGCGTCATATTGGGCGCGCTCATCACCCTGCTGTTCACCGCCGCGAACGTCTATCTGGGCCTCAAGATCGGCCTGACCTTCGCCACGTCTATCCCCGCCGCCGTCATTTCCATGGCGGTGCTGCGCCTGTTCGCGACCGGCACGATCCTGGAAAACAACATCGTCCAGACCATCGCATCGGCCGCCGGCACGCTCTCGGCGATCATCTTCGTGCTGCCGGGCCTGGTCATCATCGGCTGGTGGCAGGGCTTCCCCTATTGGCTGTCGGCCTGCACCATCGCGCTGGGCGGCATATTGGGCGTCATGTATTCAGTGCCGCTGCGCCGCGCGCTCGTCACCGGATCGGACCTGCCCTATCCCGAGGGTGTCGCCGCCGCTGAAGTACTCAAGGTCGGCGCCGGTTCGCGCGAGGGCCTGGAAGAGAATAAGCGCGGTCTGGCCGCCATCGTGATGAGTTCGATCGCCGCCGCCGGCTTCTCGATCATCGCCAAGACCAAGATCCTGGCCGAGGAAGCCGCCACCTTCTTCAAGCTGGGCGCAGGCGCCAGCTCGGTCTCGACCAGCTTCTCGATGGCGCTGATCGGCGTCGGCCATCTGGTCGGCATTTCCGTCGGCGCCGCCATGTTCGTCGGCCTGCTCATCAGCTGGGTCGGCATCGTCCCCTATCTCACCAGCCCGCTGCCCGTCGGCGCGGACCTGGCCGACCTGGTCGGCACCACCTTTCGCATGAAGGCCCGCTTCATCGGCGCCGGCACGATCGGCATCGCCGCGATCTGGACCCTGCTCAAGATCCTCAGCCCGATCATCAGCGGCATCCGCTCCGCCCTCAACGCCGCCAAGGTCCGCAAGTCGGGCGACGCCGGCACGCTGGACATCACCGAGCGCGACCTGCCGATCGGCATCGTCTTCGGCACCATCCTCGCCTCGCTTGTGCCGATCGCCGTCTTGCTGTGGATCTTTGCCCAGGGCGGGCCGATCGCCGCCAATCCGGTGCCGATCATCGGCCTGACGCTGGCCTATATCCTGGTCGCCGGCATCGTCATTGCCTCGGTCTGCGGCTATATGGCCGGCCTGATCGGCGCGTCGAACAGCCCGATCTCGGGCGTCGGGATTCTTGCCGTGCTCGGCGCGTCGCTGATCCTCGCCGCCATCTATGGCTCGGGCCATCCCGAACAGAGCCAGGCGCTGATCGCCTATGCCCTGTTCACCACCGCGATCGTGTTCGGCGTTGCCACCATTTCCAACGATAACCTCCAGGACCTGAAGACCGGCCAGCTGGTCGGCGCGACGCCGTGGAAGCAGCAGATCGCGCTGGTGCTGGGCGTGCTGTTCGGCGCGCTGGTGATCCCGCCGGTGCTCGACCTCCTGAACAGCGCCTTCGGCTTTGCCGGCGCGCCCGGTGCCAAGGCGACCGCCCTGCCCGCGCCGCAGGCTGCGCTCATTTCCGCGCTCGCCAAGGGCGTGCTGGGCGGCGATCTCGACTGGGGCCTGATCGGCTTTGGCGCTGGCATCGGCGTGGTCGTGGTCGCGCTGGACGAACTGCTCGGCAAGACCGGCAAGATGCGCCTGCCCCCGCTCGCGGTCGGCATGGGCATCTATCTGCCAATGGCACTGACCTTACTGATCCCGGTCGGCGCGGTGATCGGCCATTTCTACAATCGCTGGTCGCTGCGCCAGGCGAACCCAGAATTTGCCGAGCGCATGGGCGTGCTGATGGCGACCGGTTTCATCGTCGGCGAAAGCCTGTTCGGCGTCGCCTTTGCCGGCATCGTCGCCTCGACCGACAGCGACGCGCCGCTGGCGCTGGTCGGCGAAAGCCATTGGGCGGTGCCGCTGTCGGTGCTGATCTTCGCCGGCGTGATCGCCGCCCTTTATGCGCGCCTGCGCCACTGGGCGACCGCGCCGCTCGCCTGACGGGATGAGATGGGGCGACCGACGCCAGGTCGCCCCATTCTCACGAAATCCTACGACAATAGAATGGATATGGGCCGGCCTACGGCTCGAAACCCTATGCCCGGCGGTTTAATTCTCCAGCATCACCCAAAGGCTGGAGAGACTCTGATGCCCGCCGAATTTCTGATCGCCATTGCCCTTTGTATCGGCGCCGTCTTGTTCATCGACCATATGGCTCGGCTCGAAAAAGGCGGCCGGCTGCACCATCGTGGCGGCCTGTCCCGGCGCAGCGGCCCGCGTCGCGACTGAGCCTTCACAATGTGGCCCCTGCGTCACGTCACATAAGTTACATTTTTCAGACTTTTAACTGCAATCATATTGCCATGAAGCCGTAAGGACTCATCGCCAATGGCCTCCCCAACCGAAGGGGAGCATTCACCATGAAGACCTTGTTCCGTGGCGCGAGCCGCGCCGCGATCATCCTTGCCACCGCCATGCCCGTCGCCGCCCTGGCCGGCACCATCAGCGGCACCGTGTCCGACGGCACCGGCACCCGCGCGCTGCAGTCGACCCAGCTGCGCATCGTCGAAAATGGGCGCATCGCCGAAGCCGGCCGTGACGGTTCCTACCGCTTCCCCGACGTTGCACCGGGCACCTACACGATCGAAGCCCGCTACACCGGTGCCGATCCGGTGCGCACCACCGTCGTCGTGCCCGCCACTGGTGACGTCGATGCCGACATCCGCATCGGCTCGAACGTCGATGCGTCGATCATCGTCGTCGGCCAGGTCGCCAACCAGGCATCGGCCCTGTCGCGCCAGCGCGCGGCCGACGGTGTCGAAAGCGTCCTGACCCGCGACGCGATCGGCCAGTTCCCCGACCAGAATGTCGCCGAATCGCTGCGCCGCCTGCCCGGCGTCAACATCATGAACGACCAGGGTGAAGGCCGCTTCGTCTCGGTTCGCGGCCTCGACCCGGAACTCAACGCCGCATCGGTCAACGGTGCCCGCCTGCCCGCCCCGGAAAGCGATGTTCGCTCGGTCGCGCTGGACGTCGTGCCTTCGGAACTGATCGAATCGATCGAAGTGAAGAAGTCGCTGACCCCGGACATGGACGCCGACACCATCGGCGCCTCGATCGAGATCAACACCACCAGCGCCTTCGACCGCAAGAAGGATCTCTATTCGGTCAAGCTGGAAGGCAGCTATAACGACTATGCCGACACCGCGACGCCCAAGGGCAGCGTCGACTTCGCCACCCGCCTCAGCGACAATTTCGGCATCTCGGGCGGCTTCAGCTATTACAAACGCCAGTTCGAAACCGACAACATCGAAACCGGTGGCTGGAAGACGGCGGAAAATGGCGTCGTCTATACCGACGAGCCGGAATATCGCGACTATGACGTGACCCGCAAGCGGATCGGCGCGACGCTGAACATGGACTGGCGTCCGTCCGATACGACCAAGCTCTATGCCCGCGGCATCTACAACCAGTTCGACGATCATGAATATCGTCGCCGCCTGGCCTTCGTCTTTGACGAAGAACCGGCATCGGGCGATGCCGACAGCGCCAACTTCACCGATGAGGATGGCCGCATCGAAGTACGCCGCGATCTCAAGGATCGTTTCGAGCGTCAGCGCATCAAGTCGTTGGTGCTGGGCGGCACCACCGAAACCGGCCCGTGGAAGCTGACTTATTCGGGCAGCTGGTCGGAATCGACCGAAAAGGAAAAAGGATCGATCGACCCGATCCGCTGGCGTGCCCGCTTCGACGGCGACGGCGTCGATGTCGGTTTCAATTATTCCGATCCGCGCGTCCCGACGTTCGAGGTGACCAGCGGCAACGACCTGTTCACCGATCCGTCGGAATATGGCTTCAATCGCGTCGAACAGACCGCCCTGTCGGACTCGCGCGACCGTGAATATGCATTGAAGGGCGACATTTCGCGCGCCTTCGCCATGGATGGCGGCACCTTCACCGTGCAGGCCGGCATGAAGGCTCGTTTCCGCAAGAAGAGCTATAATTTCAACATGAACTATTATGGCGACGGCGATCTCAGCCTCGCCGATGTTCTGGGCGATTCCACCTATCGCCTGATCGGCATCGATCCGGTGCCGGGCAAGGGCCAAGCGACCGATTATTTCTACAACAATATCGGTGAGTTTGAACTCGACCCCATTGCCTCCGCCTATGAATCGGCCACGGCCGACTACAGCGCCAAGGAAGACATTCTTGCCACCTACATGATGGGTCGCTGGGACAGCGCAACCGTTCGCCTGATTGGTGGCGTTCGCATGGAACAGACCCGGAATGTGCTGCGCGGTAGCCGGACCGAATATCTGTTGGATGAGGAAGAGGAGATCACCGGCGTCAGCGTCACCCCCAACGTCTTCACCAAAAATTATACCAACTGGTTGCCCAGCCTGACCGCACGGTTCGAGCCAAGCCAGGGCTTGGTCTTCCGCGCCGCCGGCTACAAGAGCCTGGTGCGGCCGAAGCTGTCGCAGATGGCGCCGCGCTTCTATGTCGATGAAGATGGTGGCGCGACGTTCGGCAACCCCGATCTCAAGCCGTTCCTCGCCTGGAACCTGGATGCGTCGGCAGAATGGTATTTCAGCAGCAACGGCGCGCTAACCGCCGGCGTTTTCTGGAAGTCGATCAAGGACTATTCGGTCACGCTGCACGACTTTGACGGCGGCGTTTATCAGGGCATTCCCTACAACGAAGCCACCATCTATCAGAATGGTGATACCGCGAAGGTGAAGGGCGTCGAACTGTCGTTCAGCCAGGTTCTGAACTTCCTGCCCGCACCGCTCGATGGTTTCCTGGTGAACCTCAACTACACCTACACCGACGCCAGCGGCAAAATCACCAGCTATGATGATGACGACAATGCCTATCTCCGCGGGATCAGCCTGCCCAACGCATCCAAACACACGCTGAACGCGGTGCTGGGTTATGAGAAGGGGCCGATCTCTTTCCGCGCGGCCGGCACCTATCGCAGCAAATATCTGGACGAGATCGGCGATGCGGCTGACAGCGACCGCTATGTCGACAATCACTTCCAGCTCGACCTGAGCGCGAAGTACAAGATCCTGCCCGGCGTCCGCCTGTTCGCCGACTGGGTCAACGTCAACAACGCCAAATATTTCGCCTATCAGAATTTCGAGGGCAGCAAGCGCCTGCTCCAATATGAGGAATATAACTGGACCGCGAAGTTCGGTATTTCCGCCAGCTTCTGATCCCGTTCGATGTCCCCTGCTTGCCGGTCGCGCCCTTGCGCGGCCGGCAAGTCCCGTTTTCCCCGGAAAGGACGCCCATGTCCCGACTGTTCCTGTCCATGCTGCTGATGGCGAGCCCCGCGCCGCTCTCCGCCCAGCCGACCGCCAGCCCGCCCGTGCCCCGCTCGGCCGGCACGCCCTATGCGGCACGCACCCTGCCCGACCGGATCATGCTGACGCCTGCTGCCGATCCGTCGCGCGGCATGGCCGTCGCCTGGCGTACCGATGCCACCCAGATCGCCAGCGAAGCGCAGATCGCCATCTCCGTCGACGGCCCGACGCTGGAGGAAAAGGCCAGGACCGTGACCGGTCCCGTCGGCACCGCGAAGGACAGCGCCAATGGCCCGGCGCTCTATCACCAGATCCGGTTCGACAATCTGACGCCCGATACCGTCTATGCCTATCGGCTGAAGGGCAGCGCGGGCTGGAGCGAATGGCTACAATTCCGCACGGCGGCGGCCGTGGCAAAACCCTTCCGCTTCCTCTATCTGGGCGACATCCAGAACGGCATCCTGACCTATGCCAGCCGCGTCATCCGCCAGGCCTTCCACGCCAATGGCGGGATCGAGCTGGTCGCCCATGCCGGCGATCTGGCCGCGCAGCGCGACGATCTGGATCATGATGACGAATGGGGCGAGTTCAACCAGGCTGGCAGCTACAACTGGTCGATCGTCCCGCAACTGCCCGCGACCGGCAATCATGAATATGTCGATGTGGTGAAGCCCGACGGCAGCGAGAGCCGCACGCTCGGCCCCTATTTCCCGCTGCAATTCGCGCTGCCCGACAATGGCGTGCCGGGCCTCAGGACCACCTATTATGTCGATTATCAGGGGGTGCGCTTCATCATCCTCGACGGCACGTCGGCGATCGACCTTGGCACCATGGCGCAGCAGACGCAGTGGCTGGACGCCACTCTCGCGTCCAGCAAGGCGAAATGGAATGTCGTGCTGTTCCATCAGCCCGTCTTCACCTGCGCCCGGCCCCAAGATACGTCCGAGGTGAAGGCCGCGTGGAAGCCGGTGTTCGACAAGCGCAAGGTCGATCTGGTGCTGCAGGGCCATGACCATTGCTACAGCCGCCTGACCTCCGAAGCCGGGCGCGAGGCTTCGGCGCAGGCGCGGGCCAATGGCACAATCCAGGGGCCGGTCTATCTCGTCTCGGTCACCGGCTCCAAAATGTACGGCCTCAACGATCGGGCCCGCACCCAGCCGGACAAGACCGCCGAGGCAACCGAGCTTTATCAGGTCGTGGACGTGGATGGCGATCGCCTGAAATTCCGCACCTATACCGCGTCGGGCAAGCTCTATGACGGTTTCGACCTCACAAAGGGCGCGGATGGCAATCACCTGACCGACACCAGCGAGCCCACCATTGCCGTGCGCACCTGCACCGGAAACATTGGTCCCGACGGCGGCAAATGCGTCGCGCGCGGCAAATGAGGAATATCGTGATGAAGCCCTTCTTCCTGTCGCTCACCAGCCTTCTCACGCTGGCCGCCTGCACCACCGCCGAGACGGAAGTGCCGGTCGCCGTCCGCATCGCCAATGCGACCCCGGCCGTAACCGTCACCGCGCGCGGCGAAACCACTCCGGTCGGCACACCCAATGCCGACGCGGCGGATGATCCGGCGATCTGGCGCAATGCCGCCAATCCGGCCGCGAGCCTGATCGTCGGCACCGACAAGAAGGCCGGCCTCTATGTCTATGGCCTGGACGGCAAGACCCGCGATTTCCTGGATGCCGGCCGGGTCAACAATGTCGATCTGCGCGATGGCGTGGCGGTGAACGGCCAGACCGGTATCCTGGTGGTCGCGTCGGACCGCAATGATGTGGTAAACGCCAAGCTGGCGCTGTTCCGGCTCGACAGCGTGACAGCGAAACTGACAGCCCTCGGCAAGGTCGATGCCGGCAAGGGCGAGGCCTATGGCATCTGTCTGTACAAGGCGCCGGAGGCGACCTACGCCTTCATCGTGCTGATGGATGGGACGATCCACCAGGTCGCGCTCGATGCGTCGGGCGCGACGCCCACCGGCAGGATCGTCCGCAGCATGAAGCTTGGCACCCAGTCGGAAGGCTGCGCCGTGGATGACCGCACCGGCATCCTCTATGTCGCGGAGGAAGATGTCGGCCTGTGGCGCTTCGACGCGCGCGCATCTGGCGCCACCACGCCCACGAAAATCGCGGCGGCCGACGGCAAGAATCTGGTCATGGATGCCGAAGGCGTCGCCATCGCCCAAATCGGCGCGAAGGACGGCTATGTCCTCGTCTCCAGCCAGGGCGACAATGCCTATGTCGCCTATCGCCTGTCCGACGACGCCTATGTCGGTCGCTTCCGCGTCGTCGACGGCGCGATTGGCGGGTCGGAGGAAACCGACGGCATCGAACTGATGCTGGGCGATTTCGGCCCGGCCTATCCCGGCGGCCTGTTCATTGCGCAGGATGGCCATAACGCGGCGGCGGCGCAGAATTTCAAGCTGGTCGCCTGGGATGACATTGCCAAGGCATTGGGCCTGCCGAACTGATCGAAACACCGGCAAGGGCGGCCGCGATGCCGCCCTTCCTCATTCTATCGCGCCTGCAAGGCGGCCAGCGCCGCCCGTGTCGACAGGGTCAGCGGCTGCGGCAGCGCATCCAGCGCAAACCAGCCGCATGCCGCCAGCGCCTCCGGCTCCATCACCACCGGATCGCCCTGCGCGTCCTCGACCAGATAGACTGGCGCGACCCAATGGGTGCCGCGCGCTTCATCGATCTGGTCCGTCAGGCACAGCAATTCACGCGCCCTGATCGTCAGGCCCAGCTCCTCGAAAATCTCGCGCTCGGCCGCGGCGGCCATCGTCTCGAACAGGTCGACCTTGCCGCCCGGCAGGCCCCAATGCCCCGCCTCCGGCTCGCGCCGCCGCTGCACCAGCAGCAACCTGCCATCGCGCAGGATCGCCGCGCCGCATCCGACCCGCGGTTCCGTCTGATTCATGCTCTTCCCATTTGGAAAGGGCGGCGGATCGCTCCGCCGCCCGATGCCGTTACTTCTTCGCCGCGAACCAGGCCGCGGTCGGCGCCTTCAGGCGGCTGCGCGTCTCGATCCGGGTCTTGATCGCGGCGATCGAGCGGTCGACCACCTTGCGCGATTCCGGCGTCAGATACTGGGTCGCATAGGCGTCCAGCTTGGTCACCATCGCCGGGTCGGCCGATCCACCACCCAGACGGGCCAGCGCTTGGCTGCGCGCCGACACGTCGATCAGCGCCTCATATTGCGCCTTGTGCGCCAGCACATAGTCGACCGCCAGCATCGGATGGGCGACGCCCACCTGGCCGATGATCGCGGCGCTGGTGGTCTTGCCCGGCTCGTCGGTCAAGGCGAGATCTAGGGCCTGCTGGCCCAGTTTCTCATCCTTCGCCTTGCCGAGCAGCGCGTAGAGCGTGCTCTTTTCGAGGTCGCTCTGCGCACCCTTGGCCATCACGCGCAGCTTGTCCCAGGTCGCCTGGTCGGCATTCTGGGCGATGATGCCCAGCCAGACATTGCGCAGCGGCCCGTCGAGCGCGGCCGGGTTGGTCGCCAGCGCGGCGAAGCGGCGGTTGGCCTCGGCCACCACGCCCTTGTCGCCCATGCTGCCCAGCGTCGCGACCAGGCTGGTGCGCAGCACCGGCACCTGCGGCCCTTCGCCGGCCTTGGCATCATAGCCAATAGCTGTCAGCGCCGGGGTCAGCTTGGCCGATGCATAGGCCGCGACCTTCGCCTGGGCGGCGGCATCGCCCTCCAGCATGTCATAGCTGCTCTTCAAATAGCCGGGCACTTCGGCCAGCACCGACGGACTGCCATTGACCGGCACCGCGTCGACCAGGTCGAGCGCCAGACCGATCGGCTGATAGCCACCCAGCGCCAGCTGGAAATTGTCCGCCATCAGGCCCGTCTGGTCCATGCTGGACAGCTGGCTGAAGCCCTTGGCCAGTGCCTGGATATTGGCGGCGGGATAGAGCGCACGATAATAGCCGGTCTGGCCCGCATTGATCACATAGGCGCCGCAGCCCGGCAGCGTGATCTGGCCATTGCCCTGCAGGATCAGGCGCTGCGCCTCGCCGCCCTGTACCTGCGCCTTCACCGGCACATTCCACTTGAGCGGGGTCTTGTCCTTGGCGTCGCGGCTATATTCGCCCTGGCTCAGCGTCAGGATGGTGTTGCCGCCCTGGCACTGGGCGCTCTCCACCTTGACCAGCGGGATGCCTGGCTGGCTGGTGAAATCATGCGCGATGCTGACCAGGCCCTTGGCGCCCGCGCCCTCGACCGCCTTCCACAGATCGTCGGTGACGGTGTTCCCATAGGCATGTTGCTTCATGTAGGACTGGATGCCCGCCTTCCACGCATCTTCGCCGGCATAGCCTTCAAGCATGGTGATGACGGCTTCACCCTTCTGATAGGTGATGGCGTCGAACGCCTGGTTCACCTGATCGACGGTGGTGATCTTCTGCACGACCGGGTGGGTGGTCTTGAGCGCGTCTAGGCTCATCGCCCGCTCGCGGCCATCGACGCGCGACAGCAGCGCTTCCCATTCCGGGTTCAGCTTGTCAGTGACCTTGGTCGCCATCCAGCTCGCAAAACCTTCGTTCAGCCAGAGATCGTCCCACCAGGCCATGGTGACGAGATCGCCGAACCACTGGTGCGCCATTTCATGCGCGGCCACTTCATAGATGGCGCGCTTGGTCTCTTCGGAGGTGAAGCGCGGATCGACCAGCAGGGTACGTTCGAAGGTGAAGATCGCGCCCCAATTCTCCATCGCGCTGAAGAACTGGCTCTGGCCCGGACCCGCGACATTGTCGAGCTTGGGCAGCGGGAAGGGCACGCCGAAATAATCGTTATAATAAGGCAGGATCGCCGCCGATGCGTCGAGCGCCAACTGCGCCTTGCCGGTATTGCCCCGGCCGGTGATGACGCCGACTTCGGTATTGCCCGCCATCTTGGTCGCGCGGTCCAGTTCGCCGAGGCCAAAGAAGAGCAGGTAGGAGGACATTTTGGGGCTGGTGCCGAAGGTCACCAGCTTCTTGGCCCCGCCCAGATCCTTGGTCGCCTTGACCGGCATGTTGCCGACCGCCAGCTGGTCCGCCGGCACCACGGCGCTGAGGTCGAACGTCGCCTTGTAGCTCGGCTCGTCGAAGCTCGGCACGAAACGGCGGGCGTCGGGTGCCTCGAACTGGGTGAAGAGCGCGCGCTTCGCGGCGCCTTCATTGTCGGTATAGTCGAGCGCGAACAGGCCGTTCGCCTGCTGGTTGATGATGCCGGCATAGACCATGGTCAGCTTGTAGCTGCCCGGTTGGACCGGCTTGCCGAAGTCGAGGCTGACGGTCTGGGCATCGGCATCCACCTTGGCCGTGCCGGTGATCGCCTTGCCCTTGGCCGGGGTCAGCGTGACGCTGGAAACGGTCAGGTCGGCCGCGTTGAGCACCAGCGCCGGCATGGCGGCGGCGACAGTAACGTCGATCGTCACCTTGCCGGTGAATTTGAGGTTCGCCGCATCGGGCGTCACTTCGATCGCATAATGGCTGGGCGCAGCGCCACGGGGCAGCTGGGTGGTGACGCCGGCGGCGGGGCCGGCAGGCGCGGTCTGGGCCAACGCGGGCGCGGCGATCGCCAGCGGCGCGGCCGCCATCAGGAACGGCAGGATTTTCGACAAGGGCATGGGGGAAGCAACTCCGATACGGCTTGGATGGCGCAATGAGACATAGTCACGCGCAACATGCAAACCGGATCGGCCCTTTCCCGCGGGGGGTCAAGTGAACTATCCGCAAGAGAATGTCGTTGGTCGAAGCCTGTTGCGCGTTCGTCCAACAAGGGCAGAGTGGCTATCGGACGAAAAGCCTTCCGTCCCGCTGGACGATGAGCGAGCGATCGCCGTTATCGCGCATGTGCCGCAATGCGGCCTTCCGGCAGGTAGGATCGCTATTGATCTGGCGCTCGAACCAACGCCGCCAAATGGGATCAGTCAATGCGATGGCATAGGCTTCTTCTATGCCGCATGCTTCGCGCAGGCGAATTTCCTTGATCAGCAAATGCCAGCGCGAACCGTCGGACGGGTCCAGTTCCGCCCGACGATTACGATAGAAAGCCATGAGGCTTGCGGCATCCTGCATGATCGGCGCAGCCTATGGATCAGATATTCAGCCGCGGCCGCGATAGCCCGGCACGTCCTGCGGCGGCAGCCACAGGCCGGCGGGCGGCTCGCCCGACTGCCAGAAGACGTCGATCGGGATGCCGCCGCGCGGATACCAATAGCCGCCGATGCGCAGCCAGATCGGCTGCATTTCGGTGAACAGCCGCTCACCGATGCCGACGGTGCAATCCTCGTGGAAGCCGGCATGGTTGCGGAAGCTGCCCAGGAACAGCTTGAGCGCCTTGGATTCGACGATCGTCGCGCCGGGCGCATAGTCGATCACCAGATGGGCGAAGTCGGGCTGGCCGGTCACCGGGCAGAGCGAGGTGAATTCCGGCGCCGTGAAGCGCACCAGATAGGGCTTGCCCGGACGGGGATTGGGGACATAGTCGAGGACGGCGTCCTCGGGCCGCTGCGGCAGGGTGCTGGCGCGGCCGAGATGGAGCGGGGTATCGGTCATGAGGGCGCATGTAGTCGATTACACGCAATTTGTCATCGGTCCGGCGCGCAAGGCCACCCGTTCATCTGGCGTTCAGCAAAATTTCTGCCTTGGCAGGGCCATGGGGTCTATGCGTCTGTTCCTTTCCGCCCTGCCGCTGCTGGCAGTCACACCCGCGCTGGCACAGCAAGCCACCGGCAGCGATCCGGTCGTCAATCTGCAGCGCGCCGCGCCGCCGCCGCCGGCCGATGACCCGCGCCGTCAAGGCCCGGAACTCGACGTGTTCCGGGGCACGGCAACGCCGACCCCGACACCCACGCCGTCGTTGCCGCCGATCGTCGCCCCCACGGTGACGCCAGCACCGACCCAGCGCACGCCCGCGACCACCCCTGCCCCCGCACCGCAGCGCCCGACACCGACGCAAGCGCCGACGCGCACCGAAACACCGCGCACGACGCCCGCCCCTACCCCGGCCGAACGCCCGGT
>NZ_LUFI01000053.1:0-38867 GCF_005281675.1 Sphingobium sp. MP9-4
TCCGCCCTCCCTACGCCGCGCGCTGCGCAAGGCGCGTTCCTCGACCTTCCTGCCATCCTTGAAAAGGGGTCCCTTTTGCGCGCCGATCGGGGGTCCCGTTTGCACGCCGATTGACATTCCAGGCGCACCGCCCGCGCCATCGTCTCGCGCAGTTCATCGGGAAGACTCGTATCGCTCATTCGTCGCGCGCCTCCTGCGAAATCGCGCGGCTCGCACGCTCGACTGTCATGATCCACCGGTTCTCGCCGTTGCGCATGGCCGCCTTGAGTTGCAGCGGCGTGTCTTTCGTTCCTGTCGTCGAGAGAGGCGGACCAAATGCCACATCCATCGCCCAGGGGCTCTCGGCCGAAAAACGTCCGATCACCAGGTCAAGCGTACCGTCGTCAAGCTGCTGGAAAAGTGCCTCGCCCGCGCCTGTCCGCCATTGTGCCTTCGCGCCGGTTCGCCGCTCAATTTCATGTACCAGCGTCCGGACTTGTGCGGCTTCGTGCACAGTTGGATCGGCGAGTGCGACCGTGAAGGTTCGTTGCTCTGCAATCCGCTTCGATGTGCCGGCCGGATCGCGAGGCAATATATCGCATGCGGCGAGGAGAGAAACGGCAAGGATTATCGCGCGCTTCATTGTTCGCGCGTCCTGTGATCGATGCGAATGTCGAGGCGGCAAGAATGAAATTCATTTCGAGCCCGGTCGACTTTGCCAGCCTGCCAGGCCTGGATCATCTGTGCTGTTAGAGTGGCATCGGGGATATTGTCGCCGCCACAGTCCTGCGCTTTCGTGGGCCGTGCCCTGAGCGAGCTCGCGTCGAGGGCCGCTGCTCCGCGCGTCGAAGCACAACCTCGGATAGGGAGCTCATCTCCATGTCATGATGGTGGAGGGCGATCATCTGCACCCTCGCAAAAGTTCATCGATATACTCGGCTACCGCCGTTGCGGCGGCGCGCAGCGGCTCATCGATATGGATGTAGCGCTGCGTGACGCCGCGGGAGGCGTGTCCCAGCAGTGCCGCAATCGTGAGTTCGGAGTAGCCAAGCCCGCCGGCGACACTTGCGAAAGTGTGGCGCAAGACATGGGGTGTCACGCCTTCGAGTCCTGCTCGATGGCAAATTCTATCCAAGACCCGCACTATGCCGATGAAGTGGCCATCTCCCCAATCGGCTGGGAAGAAATATCGCGAACCCGAATCGGCCTGCGCCGAAAGAAGCTGGAGAGCAGGCTGACCTATCACGCGTCGTTGCGCCCCCGTTTTTGTCGTCCTGAAGTGAATCGCGCTCTCCTCATCAAGGAGCCAGTCGCGCTCAAGACTGAGTGCTTCGAGCCGACGAAAGCCAGTCAGCAACAGCAATCGGATCACGGCTATCCCGGTAGGATGCTCGTCATCTGCCTCAGCTTCTCTGAGCGCTATGCCGAGCTTCCTGATCTCAGCCTGAGAGAGCCACCTCATTTTGGGCGTGCTCGCAATTCTGCGAATGCCCCTCGCGGGATTTTTGTCGATTTCGCCAAGTCGCACGGCATGTTCGAAAATCGAGTGAAGCGTAGACATGCAGCGCGAGGCTACGCCTTCGCCGCCTTTGGTGGCTCCCCCACGACTGCCCACCCTGGGCTTGGAGGTCGCACCAGCAGCGATGTCGGCTTGGGCGCCTTCGATATCACCGAGCTTCAATGTGGCAATTATTCTGTGGCCTAGCAACGGACGGATGTGGGCATCGACACGACTTCGATCCATCGTCAGAGTGGATGCCTTGATCGGTTTGCGGCTTCTGCCGATGATTTTGCCGGCTGAGGCTCGCTCAAGGTACCAGTCACAAATCTGGTCTACAGTATAGCCCTGCCCGCTCGACCGGGCATCCTCGACAGGGTCTCGCCCATTGGCGACATCGCCAAGGATGATGCGAGCCTGCCGCCTGGCTTCCTCCACGGTCATCAACCCGAACCGACCAATCACCTTTCGACGGCTCTGTCCGTTCGGCAAACGGTACTGAACGACGAAACTTCGCCGGCTCTGGCCGATAGAAACACCGAAGCCACGCAGCTCGCTGTCCCACAGAAGATGATTCGAACCCTTGACCCCATCTTTCGAAGGTTTCTGAGCTTCGATGAGCGTTTTTGTGATTTTCGCCATGATTTCAGTCGCCTGCCAAATGACCCAAAAATCTGCTTACTTTTTCCGGATTTCGACCTGATTTTGCTTATTTTATAAGTCCTGGAGGTCAAATCCGGGCGTAGGGCAGGATAACACTGACGAATCCCGATCGCAAATAAACGGCAGAAATGCGTGCTTTTTGCCGTTGTAGCGTAAAATCGAAAAAGACAGAAAATACGCTTCGGGCGAATTGCCAAGGTTGGGGTCGAGGGTTCGAATCCCTTCGCCCGCTCCAGTATTCCCAGAAATCGATACGATAATCACCCTTCGGGGGCAGCAAGGCCGCGTTGTCACATGCGCTTTCCTGCTGCGGCCACGCGGCCCTGATCCGCCTGTGGCCCGCCCTGTCGCGTGGTCCAGGGCTGCCAATGGCGATAAGCCACCGGCCCCATTCCCAACGCCTTTGTCGCACAAATGAAAGAATGCGCTTCTAGGCGCGACGCATTCCGCAATTCCCCGTGCGGTCACGACCATCAGGGGCGATCGAGGTGATCTGGACACGGGACGATGGCCGCATGCTGGCCTATGCCTCCGGCAATTTCGGCAAGGCACTGGTTTTCAGCGGCGCGGATCTGACGATATTGTTCCTGCTGAGCGACGTGCTGAACCTTGGCGCGACGACGGCGGGATGGCTGATGCTCGCCGCGCTGTGCGGCGACCTGATCTTCGATCTGCTGGCGGCGCGGCTGACGATCCGCCTGCGGCATGTCGGCAAGGGCTATCGCTGGATGGTGGCGGTCGCAGCAACACCCTGCGCGATCGCCTTCGCCCTGCTCTATGCCATGCCCTTGCTTGGCGCCCGACAGCTATGGATGCTGGCCATGGCCTTGCTGATATTCCGGGGCGCCTATGCCATCATCGACGTGCCGCACAATGCGCTGATGGCGCAGGTGACCAGCGACAGCAGCGCGCGCGGCCGTGTTTCGGGCTATCGACTGCTGTTCAGTACGGCGAGCGCGCTGATTGTCGCGACCTTGTTGACGCCGCTGGTGCAAGATGCGGGCAATACCCGGTCCTTCGATCGGCTGGCGCTCACCGGCGCGGCGACGGGCGCCATCTTTGCCCTGACGATGATCCTGTGCGCATGGACCTGCGGCGGCGAGCCAAGCGGTGGTGCGGCCCGCACCGCCCGGCAAAGCGCAAGGCAGGACGGCATCGACATCCCGTTTCGCGACCCGATGGTCGTGGCACTGGCTCTTCTGGCCCTGCTCACCGGATTTGCCGCACCGGCATTCGGACGCTCCCTGCTCTATATCGGCAGCTATGTCGTCCGCCGCCCCGATCTTGTCGCGACCTTGCTGCTGGCCGTGACGATCGGCCAATTCGCAGGCGTGATCCTGTGGACCGCGATGACCAGACGTTTCAGCAAGAGCGCCCTGCTCGCCATGGGACATGGGGTCAGCATCATCGGGCTGGCGGGTTTCGCCGCCTGCCTGTCCTGGCCACCTGCCCTGGCCATCTGTGCGGCGGTGATCGGCGTCGGCCTCGCCAGCATGTTCATGCTGCCATGGGGGCTGCTGGCCGATGCCGTCGATGTGGTGGAATGGCGCCATGGCAGGCGCTTCGAGACGGGCCTGTTCGCCTTCTATCTCGTCGTGGTCAAGGCAAGCGGTGCCGCCTTCTCAAGTCTGACCGGCTGGACACTTGGCCTGCTGGGCTATGTGCCGGGGCAGGCACAGACTGCGGCAGTCCAGGCCGGCATGCTCGGCCTGGGACTGGGCGTTCCTGTCCTTGGCAGCCTTTGCGCGATCTTCCTGATGCGGCGCTTCGACCTTGGCCATGCCCGCCATGCCCGGCTGCTCGCAGCGCTGGCATGGCGGGAGGCACGCGATCAGTCGGGCGCCGATCCGGTTTCCGGGTTGAAGCGCGGGTTGGAGAAATCGAGCGGCGCGGGCACGACCCTGGCCGGCGGGCTGGCGCTTTCCGCCCAGGCGCGGCAGAGCATGTCGCGCAGCATGCCAGCGCCGGCAGCCGTCCGTTCATAGACGAGGGCGCGCACATCCTTGTCGGCGAAGTCGGCAAAGCCGTCCCGCTTTTCGAGCTGATAGACATATTCCATCCGATCGCCGGCCTGATCCAGGAAGGCGAGAATCGCGTCGAACATGTCGCCCTCGCGATGACCGGGCGCGCCGATGCGCGGCGCGATGTCGGCCACGGTCAGCTTCATGCCATCGACGAACTGGCTTTCGAAGCGGCCATGGATACTGCGATCGCGGGTGTAACCGCCGGGATTGTCGCCGCGCCAGCCGTCCGAATGGATCGAGTCATGCAGCGGCTGGGCGCCGTCACCGATATAATGGCCAAGGCGGATCGTCTGGAAGGCGCAATGCTGGGCCGGGACGGATATGTCGCCCCCTTCGGCCTGCGCCTTGCGGACATGGCGCATGCAGACGACGAGCCGGTCATAGGCCTCAATCGCGGCATAGGGCAAAGTGCCGGTCCAGCGGACATTGGTGCGCGCGGCGGTCGCCGGATCGCTGTCCTTGATCGTCTCATAGCGTTTGTAGAGCGCCAGGATGAATTCGTAGCGCGAGCGCGGGATCGGCTTCACGAAGCGGAACTGCTCGCGGAACCAGCCATGATTGGGGTCTTCCTCCATCTTGGAGAAATTCTCCGAATCCCCGCGCCAGCTGTCGGGCAGCGAGGCGGAGGCGGCGATATAGTCGGTATAGGCCTTGAGGAAGACGGGACCGTCCTGCGGGATGGCATCGAGCGCGGCGCGATCGATCACTTCATGGGCGGTGCCGCCCCAGGCCATGGCGGCGCCGGGGCTGAACGCCAGCGCACCGAGCGCCAGGGCCAAGGTCAGTTTACGTGTCATCATGCCTCCCTTCAGGGGTCGAGCGGATCGCGCGGATCGACCCGCGCGGACAGGCGCGACGGGCGAAACAGCAATTCGGTGGGGGTCAGGCGCGCGCCGATGGCACCGGGCTGATAGCCCAGTTCCTTGTCGTTGCGCTGCACGAACAGCGGATTTTCGATCATCGCGCTCTGCCCCGGATTGCAGACGATCAGCGTATCCTTGTCCAGCGGCGCCGCCATCGTCATCAGCAGGCGGGTGGCGTTGCGCAAATTGGTGGTGGTGTGCCGGGCATAGGGTTCGATGATGATGGCATCGGCGGGCACGCCATAGCGCTCGATCAGTGCCTGGCGCATCTCTTGCGCCTCGGCGAAGCGGGTCGCGCGCGGATGGGCACGGCCGCCGGTCAGGATCAGGAAAGGCGCATCACCATCGGCAAAGCGGTTGGCGGCGAGGCGCAGATGATATTTGCCGAAGGGGCTGACCGCCATGCCGTCGACTTCCGGGCCGACGCCGGTGACGATCAGCGCGCTGTAGCGATAGCGTTTCCAGTCGATATTTTTGGCCCGCGCCATGGCGGGGGCGTTGAGGCCGCCGGTTAGCGGCTCGAAGCCGATCGCGTCGGTGCGGTCGCTGACGTCGAGCAGCGCAAGGGCATAGTCGATGCTTGAATCCAGCGCCTGGGCCGATCCCTTGCGCGGCGTCTGCGCGATCCAGGCGGCGGCGCGCAGCCTGGCCTGACGCTCGCGGGGATCGATCGTGCCGGCGCCGTCGATATCGGGATAGGCGGGCACCTGCCCCAGCGCATAGCTGCGCAGGATGGCGTTGATCCCCTCCACCTCGCGGCGGATCTGCGCACCGGCACCATCGTCCGCGACCGGCACGTCACGCAGCGACAGCGCAGCCTGCACCATCAGGGCGATTTCGGTCGGGGTCCAGATATGGGCCTGTGCCACGCAATCGACATCGCCGGCACACGCCGTGCGGCGATCTTCGCGGGCATGGAGCAGCGCATCCATGTCCGGCCGGGCGCGGAAGGCGGCAAGGGCGGCCGGATCGTGTCCAAGGGCGTCCAGCACGGGAAAGAGGCGCCGCGACAGCGCCTCCGTCACGGCGTCGCGCGCCGCCCCGGCCAGAGCCGGGGCGGGCGTGATCGCCACCGCCGCCATCGTCATCAACGACGCCGAAACGCGGCCGAGGCGGCGGGCCATCACCAGGACTTGCTGATGACGAGGCGGAAGTTGCGGCCGAAGATCGGGCGACCATAGATCGCCTCGGCACTGCCCTGACCGCTCAGCGAGTCGGTGCGGGTATTGCCTTCGGTCAGGCCATGGGCGTTGAACAGATTGTCACCCACAATCTGTGCCTGCCAGCTGCCATGGCGCGCCGTGATGCCCGCGCCGATCGTACCATAGGCCGGCAGCGCGGTGTTGTTGTAGAGGTCGACATAGCGCTTGCCCATATAGGTGTAGCGCCCATAGACCGACACGTCGGTGTCGCCCGTCTGGAAGTCGAAGCTGGGACGGATATTGCCGTAGACCTTGGGCTGGCGGACGATCTGGTTGCCTTCGGCCTGTTCCGGATCGGCGCCGGTCGAGCTTTCGAAATTCTTGTATTTGGGATCGCTGATGGTGAGCGCACCATTGAGCGAGAACCAGTTGGTCAGCGCCAGCTTGCCGTCGAATTCGACGCCCTTCACCTGCGCCTCGCCGATGAAGGGCACGTTGACATCGTTCCGGCCCGTGGTCGGATCATAGGCCAGGAAGCTGGCGTTCAACGGATCGAAATTGGTGTAGAAGCCGGTGACGTAGAGATAGGAGCGGCCGAAGGCGAGCTTGAGGCCGGCCTCGAACTGATCGGCCTTGGTGGTGATGATGGTCGGGTTGATGCTCATCACCGTCTGGACGTTGGGCGGCGTTTCGAGGTGCGATGCGCGGCCATAGATGCCGACATGGCTGGAGAAGTCGTAATTGGCGCCGACCGTCCAGTTGGTGACGTTGGGCTTCAGTTTCTGGTTCAGGATCACGCCGGTGAAGGCGCGGGTGCTGTCGTCCGCCAGGGTGCTGGAGTCGCCCAGATTGGCCGCCTCGGTCAGCGCGGCCCAGCCCTTGTAGCTGTAGCGTTCGTGACGGATGCCGGCGTCGATGCGCAGGCCCGGCACGATTTCCCAGGTGTCGTTGGCGAAGACGGCGAACATCTTGGCGTCGCTGTCGCCCTGATTGAGGGTGGCGGCATAGTTGAGCACGCCATTGTCGGTGACGCGGCCGATTTCCGCGCCGGCGGCATTATAGGCGACCAGGTCCAGCGTGCGCGGCTTGCCGGCCACTTCGATCAGGTAATTCTGATAGAGGGTGCGGCTGTCCTCGCCATAGAAGCTGCCATAGAGGCCGAGCTTGAGGTCATGGGTGCCAAAGCCGGTCTCGAACTTCTTGGCGACCGACAGATTGGCCTGGGCCGAATAGAATTTCGAGTGGATGTCGCGATACTGGCCCTGCATCACCAGGCCCGACGCCGCATAGGGATCATAGACGGTGTTGGTGCCCGCCAGCGTATAGCCGAAATGGTCGACCGCACCGAAAGCCGTCGTGGCGCGGGCGAGATAGCCGGCGGCGAAGGCGTTGCCGTCGGCCGGGTTGGTGGTCGAGTAGAAGGCGCTGAAATCGAGCTTGCCCTGGGTATAGCCGGCCTTGGCCGAGACCAGCCAGCCGTCGAAATCGCCATCATATTGGGCGCCGAAATTGACCATCTGCATATGGCGGCCATCCGACAGGTCGCCGGTGCGGCTCTGGATCTGGCCGGTGCCGTCGCGATATTTGAGGTTCACATGGCGCAGCGCCGGCGAATTCATCGTGCCGTCGAAATAGTCGATATATTTGTCGAGCGAGACGCTGGGATCGCGCGGGTCGGAGATCGGGATCGGCAGATAGAAGACGTTGTGGTCGTTCACATAGTTGAGGTTCAGCTTGATCGAGCCATTGTCGAAATCATGCTTGATATTGGCGCGCAGCTGGCCGCCCTTGTCATTGGCGAAGCCATTGTCGCGATAACCGTCATGATAGCGGATGAAGCCGCCGATCGCATAATAGGTGTCGTTGCCGAGCGGGCCGGCCTGATAGGCGTCGAGGCGATAGAGGCCGGTGTCGCCGAGCGTGACCTGGGCCTTGCCGCGCGCTTCGTCGCTGCCGGTGACGGTGATCGCGTTGATGATCGCGCCCGAATAGCTGGCATAGACCGGGGCCGGGCCGCCGCGCACGACTTCCACATGGTCGGTCATCAGATCCTGCTTCAGGATCGCGTCGCCGCGGAAGAAGACGCCGTCATTCTCATGGAACAGCGGCAGGCCGTCCTGCTGAAAGCTGACGAAGCCGCCATCATTGGGCAGGCCGCGGATGCGGTAGATATTCTGCACTTCGCCGCCGGTGATTTCGGTCTGGAAGCCGGGCAGCTGGCCGATCAGGTCGGCGAAATTGACAGGCGCGATCTTCTCGACATCCTCGGCCGAGATGGTGTTGATCGCATAGGATACGTCGAAGCGGCGCTGGGCGCGAGTGGAGCCGGTCACGATGATGTCGTTGGGGCCGTTGCCGGCATCGGCAGCCGCTTCAGCGGCGGGCGCGGCGTCGGCGGCGGCCTGCGCCAGGGCAGGCGTGGTGATGGTGCAAAGCGCGGCAAGCGCCGTGCCGGAGGCAAGGAAAGTCTTGAGCATGATGCGTCCCCTCTGAATTGGTCGGGGCGCCTCTGGCCGTGCGATATGACATTTTTAATTATTGTTGTGAAAATAAATAAATCCCCATAACCGGTCGTCGCTTTCACCGATAGCGGGATCGATCATGCTATTTCCCACCCTGGACAAGGACCAGCGGCGCATCCTCCAGATGCTGCGCAAGTCGGGGCCACTGTCCCGTTCCGCGCTGGCATCCGCGCTGGAAATCAGCGGAACCGCCCTCACCCGCCTGTCGCGCGACCTGATCGGGCTCAATCTGGTGGAGGAAGTGCCTAGCGCGGAAGCACAGGGCCGCGGGCGCCCGGCCATTCCCCTGCGGCTGGCCGGCCATGGCGGCTATGCGGTCGGCGCGACGGCGCACAAGGGCTTCATCGACATCGCCCTGGTCGATTTCACCGGCGCCACCATCGCCACCCATCATGAGGCCGTCGCACCGATCGATCCCCAGGGTTTTGCCCGCAAGGTGCGGCGCATGACGCATGAACTGGTGGACCGGCACGGCCTGCTGGGACGCCGCATGCTGGGCCTGGGCGTGGCGGTGCCAGGACCATCCCTGTCGCCGGCCGGCGATCGGTGGAGCGTCGTCGACGTCCTGCCCAATTGGCGCGATGCGCCGCTGCGCGACATATTGTCCGCCGAAATGGGCTGGCCGCTGTGGATCGAGAATGACGCCAATGCCGCAGCGATCGCCGAATATTATCTGGGTGGCCTGCTGCGCGATTTCGGCACGATCGTCGTGCTGCTGCTGGGCTTCGGCATTGGCGCCGGCGTCATTGTCGACGGGCGCCTGATGCGCGGTCAATATGGCGTCGCGGGCGAGATTGGCTGCCTGTTTCCAGGGCATCTGCCGCGTCCCAGCCCGCTGGATCTGCTGGCGATGCTCCGCAGCAATGGTTGCGACCTATCCTCGGTCGCGGACATTGATTTCCATGCTGCCGACCAGGCACCGACGATCGACATCTGGCTGGACCGGGCGGCCGAGCAATTGCAGATGGTCAGCAACACGGCCTTCGCCTGGCTCGATCCAGGGGCGATCGTGCTGGCCGGCACCTTGCCATCGACCATCCTGCAGGGGCTGGCCGATCGCCTGCATCAGGCGGACCTCGTCACCACGGTCCATCATCGCCGCCCGCCGGTCAGAATATCGAACCTGCATGGATCGCCGATCACCTTCGGCGCGGCCCTGCTGCCGATCCATGCCCTGTCTGCCGAGACATAGGATCGGCGTCGCGCCGGTGATGAACGGCAATGCCGAAAACGGGCCACGACGCGGCTCCATGGCCATGAACCACAGCGTGCGCTGCCGCCGCTATGTCACCTCATTGCGCAGGCAGGGTGCCGGGCCGCAAATAGGGGAACATGTGGGCCACATAATCAACCTTGCCCAGGTCCACGCCCTGTGCCCGCAGGATCGCGTAGGCGGTCATGATGTGGAAGTAGAATTGCGGCAACGCCCAGTCGCGGACAAATTGGCCGGCGGTGAGGTCGAAGATCATGCCCTGCGGCAGTGCATGGGCGATCGGCGCAGCCGGATCGATGGACGGCGCATCCGCCGCAAGGCTTTCCACGATCGCAATCGTCTCGGCTATTCTTGCCTGCGCATCGGCGATCGATCCGGGATTCTCGCCCGCGTTGCGGCCTTCATCGAGCAACTGCCCGACCAGCGGCGGGAAGGCTTCGCCGCGCAACCGGTACATGCCCTCCTGCGCCTGGACGCAGGCGAAGCGGATCTGGGTCGACAGCGGGAACATATCCGGCGCCAGCCGCGCGCCCGGCAATGTTTCGGCCATGCCATCCTGCGTCCCGGCCTCGGCCTTGGCCAGCCAGGCCGACAAAGCGCCCAGCATCTGGACATAGGTGGGAGCAAGAATATCCGGCAGAATCATGATCTTCTCTCGTTCAGACTGATGAGCGACCCTAGCGCGGGTCGGGCCGCCTTGCGATGCCTGGCTCAGCGATCCGGCACGACCTGCATGTCGTAGACCACGACCTTCTGCCACAGATGCTCGCAGGATTTGACGAAGGCCTGATGGATTTCGTGGTCCTGATAGACTTTCTGGTCGACCGCATTGTCGAAGACCATCAGTTCCGACACGTCGAAGGAGGAATCGACCACATCGCGCTTTTCGGTGCTGGCGGGCACGCCGATCTGCAGGTCGCGGATCACGGGGATCGCGCGCAACGTGCGCAGGCCGGCGATCAACTGGTCGCGATCGGCCTGGTTGCCCGGCCGCTTCAGCCAGAAGAAGACATGATGAACCAGTTTCGCCTGAACCGGGGTCGCGGCCTGTGCGGAGGCCTGTGTCGAGGACAGGGCCATGCCTGCGCCGCCCAATGCCATCATCGCCGCCAATTCCCTTCTGCTCGTTTCCATGATGCTCTGTCCCCTGTCGCTGAAAGGGCGGCGATCCGCGCCACCCGGTGAAGCCCTAAGTGCTGGCCGGCGCGATCGATGCGCGCTGCACCAGTTGATGGTCGAATATCTCGTCGCTGACGCGCATCCCGCCCTTGCCGAGCGCGCCGATCAGGCATTGGGTGGCGCGAAAGGCCATGTCCTCGACCGGCTGGCGGATCACGGTCAGCGGCGGCCAGACGCGCGAGGCAAGGATGGTGTCGTCGAACCCGGTGACGCTCAGATCATGGGGCAGGGTCAGCCCCATCTGTCCGGCCTGGGCGATGACGCCCGCCGCCAGATCGTCGCTGCTGCACAGGATCGCGGTCGGCCGGTCGGGCCGGGCGAGCAGCGCCTGTGCCGCCGCCATGCCGGACGCATGGTCGAATGCGCTATGCTCGACGATCAGGCTATCGTCCACGCGCAGGCCGGCGTCCTGGAGGGCGGCGTAGAAGCCGTCGAGCCGGGCCGCGACCACGCTGTAATGATCGGGGCCGGCGACATAGGCGATGTGGCGATGGCCATCGGCGATGACACGCCGGGTCAACGCTTCCATCGCCGCCTGATTGTCGATCCGCACCGTCGATATGCCCGATAGCGGCGTGCCGGTGGCGATCGCGGCGAAGGGCACGCCGAGCGCCGGCAATATCGCCGATCCGCTCAACTGTTCGGCAAAGGGCGGGATCAGCAGCAGTGCGTCGGCGCCGCTGCGCACCAGTTCCTGGGCGATGCGTTCGGCCTCGTCCAGCGTCACGCCATCGCCGTCGCGCAGGATCAGTTGCAGCCCATTGGCATTGGTCGCGCGCAGCGATCCGACCAGCACGGCATCGAGAAAGGGCGTGCGCCGGTTGCTGTAGATGAGGCCCACCGTTGTCGCCCGCGCCTTGGCCAGGCGACGGGCGGCCAGATTGGGCACATAGCCCAGTTCCGCGATCGCCGCCTGCACCGTCGCGACCGTGGTCGCGCTGGCCCGGCCGGCGCCGTTGATGACGTTGGATACCGTCATCGCCGACACGCCGGCCCGTTCCGCCACGGCGCGGATCGTCACGCCATTTTCCCGCCGCCGGGCCATCAGAAGCTCATCCTCATGGCCCCTGATAGCCGGTTTTGCGGCGCAGCACAGCGTCGGGAGTGGGCCGCCCCTGTCAGACCCGGCCTGCCTTCATTTCCTTGACCGCATGGTCGACCGCGCGGGCAGTCAGCGCCATGAAGGTCAGCGACGGATTGACGCAGGAGATGGAGGCCATCTGCGCGCCGTCGGTGACGAACAGATTGCTGGCATCATGCGCCTGGCTCCACTGGTTGAGCACCGATGCGCGCGGATCGGCACCCATGCGCGCGCCGCCCATTTCGTGGATGGCATCGCCCGGCACATGTTCGCGAACCGAACTGGTGACGTTGGTCAGGCCCGCCGCACGCAGCATCTTTTCGCCCTGTTCGCGGGCATCGGCCATCATCCGCATCTCATTGTCGCGGAAGGTGACGTTGAACTGCATCAGCGGCATGCCGAACCGGTCGGTCTTGTCGGGGCTCAGCGCGACATAATTATCCTCATAGGGCAGGCATTCGCCAAAGGCACCCATCTGGAATTTCCAGCCGCCATATTTGCGCATGCCCTGCTTCATCGACGCGCCGAAGCCGACCGGCTTGGACGGCTCGCGATAGGCGCCACCCTGATAGCCATAGCCGCGCTTGAAGCCGACATCCTCGCTGTCGCCATTGTTGCGGAAGCGCGGGACATAGATGGCGCCGGGGCGCCGGCCATATTCGATGAACTCCTCCATGCCGGGGATGTCGCCCTTCACGCCGACGCGGAAGATATGGTCCATGACATAGCGGCCCAGCGTCCCGCTGCTGTCGAAATGGCTCTTGCCGCTGCCCGCCGGGCGCGAGTTCATCAGGATCTGGGTCGAGGCCAGGGCTGACGCGCACAGGAACACAAGCCGCGCGGTCACGGTTTCGGCCTGCCCGGTCTTGGCATCGACGAAGCGCACGCCGCTGACCTTCTTGGTCGCCGGATCATAATCGAGGTTGGTGACGACCGCGTCGGACCGCAAGGTCAGCCGCCCGGTCGCCCGCGCAGCCGGCAGGGTGACCGCCTGGGTCGAGAAATAGGCGCCGAAGGAGCAGCCATTGCCGCACTGGTTGCGCAGCTGGCATTTGGTGCGGTTCTGCTCGGGCTTGTCCTCGGTCATGTTGGAAAGGCGCGCATTGATCATCTTGCGGCCGGGGAATTGCGTTTCCAGCCGCTGCTTCATCCATTTTTCCGCGATGTTCATCGGCATCGGCGGCTGGAATTCGCTGTCGGGCAGATAGGCCAGATTCTCGCGCGATCCCGATACGCCGATATATTTTTCGACATAGCTGTACCAGGGGACCAGATCCTCATAGCGGATCGGCCAGTCACCGCCGATGCCCTCGCGCTTGTTCGCCTCGAAATCGGCCGGGCTCCAGCGGAAGCTCCAGCGGCCCCAGATCAGCGACTTGCCGCCGACCGCCGCGGGGCGGATCCAGTAGAATTTGCTGCCAGCGCCATAATCATAGGGGTTCAGGCGGTCATTATTGTAGAAGGCCTGATTGCTGGGCGCGACATAGCCATGCTGGGCGATGAAATAATCGCTCTGCTTGAGCGGGTCGGGCATGATGTTGCGGGCGGGCACCTCATAGGCGGGCTTGCCGTCATAGGTATAATCCTCGCCATGTTCGACCATATGGCCGCGGTCGAGCATCAGCACCCGCAGCCCCTTTTCCGTCAGTTCCTTGGCGGCCCAACCGCCGCTGATGCCCGAACCGATGACGATCGCATCGTACCTGTCTGTCGAAGCCATGATGTCCTCTCCTGGAGTTTTCTGTCTTGAGGCAGGCTAGTGGTCAGAAGCGCAGCGCGCGCAGCGTCTGGAAGCTCTTGGTGATGTCGGGAATATAGGGCGCGGGCGCCTGGTCATTCTCGACATAGAAATGCTGGACGCCGGCGATGGCGTTGAGCTTGAAGATCGCGGCGAAATCGACCGTGCCGCTGCCGACCGAGGTCATGCTGCGGTCCGCGCGCATATCCTTCACATGATAGGAATAGATGCGGCCGGCCAGGCTGCGGATCAGCGCCTGCGGATCCTGCCCGGCATAGATCGCCCAGTAGAGATCCAGTTCGATCTTCACCAATTCGGGGTCGCACGCCTTCACCAGCTGGTCGAACAGGCTGACGCCATCCGGCTTGGTGGTGAATTCGAAATCATGATTATGATAGGCAAAGCCCAGGCCCGCGGCCTTGAGCTGCGCACCGAAGCGGTTGATGTTGACCAGCGCGGCCTTCCACGCCTCCGCATTGCGATATTTGTCGACCATATAGGGCAGGACGACGGTGCCCGCGCCCAGCGTCTTCGCCATCGCCACGCTGGCGTCGAACTTGTCGAGCAGCGCGTCATAGCCGATGTGCAGCGACGGGCAGGTGAGGCCCAGCCGGTCCATCGTGCTGCGCAGCAGCTTGTGATCCATGGCGTCATAGCCGCCACCGCCAAATTCGACCTCGCGATAGCCGACCTTGGCAACCTTCTCCAAGGTGGCGACCGGATCGGCGGCGAACAGCTCGCGCACGGTGTAGAGTTGCAGGCCGATGCTTGCGATCTTGCCGGAGGCCCTGACGGCCTGCGCGGCGAAGGGGGAGGCGGCGAGGGCGGCCAGGCCGCCGGCGCCCAGCATCATGGAACGACGGTTGAGGTTCATGCGGAATAGACCTTGTTGACCTGGGAATAGGGGAAGGCGCCGTTATATTCGCCCGGCACCGGCAGATACTCGCGTTCCTGGGTGATCCCGATCTCGGACGTGTAATAGCCCACGATCACCATCTGCCGGAACGCCTCGAAAAACTCCTCGCCCTTGGGAATCTGGTCGTTCATCGCCAGGGTCAGCAGCGCGTCATGCTGCGCCGCCGATGCCTTGGTCGCGGGGATCTTGTAATCCTGCCAGCTGCGCGCATCGATTTCGGCAAGACCGGCGATGATCGGATCGCGATCCTCCGCCACCGACCAGTCGGCCAGCAATTTCTCGATATAGGCGGGGACGCCGGCCTCGATCGCGCCGGGCGTGTCGGTCGCCGGCAATATCCGTTCGCACAGCGCGGTCATCAGCGCCCGCTGATCGGGCGTGAACAGTTGCAGGCTGGGCGCGCCCTGGTCGATCACGCCAGCGGCCGGCATCACCCCGGCGGCGCGCGCCAGCGGCGCGAACAGCCCGGCGCCGAACATGGCGACCATGCCCGCCAGCGCATGTCTGCGGTCCATCATTGTCCTGCTCCCTTCAGATCCTGTGCGATGGCTTCGTCCGGCAGCGGCCGGACCCAGATGTTGCGGAAGGACACGGGGCTGTCATGATCCTGCAACTGGATCGGCGCCTTGTCCCCATGGGCCTGATATTGGGCGATCGACCGCCATTTGGTGGTGCCCAGCATCGCCTGATGATTCTGCACCAGCACGCCGTTCAGCAGGGCGGTGACATAGGCCGGCCGGACCAGGCTGCCATCGGCGGCAAAGCGCGGCCGTTCGAATATGATGTCATAGCTCTGCCATTCGCCCGGCTGGCGCGACGGGTTCACCAGCGGCGGCTTCCAGGCATAGACCGCGCCGACCGTGCCGTCGGCATAGGTCGGGTTCTGATAGCCATCCAGGATCTGCACTTCATAGCGCTGCATGAACCAGATGCCGCTATTGCCGCGATCCTGCGAGCTTTTGGTTGGCGGATTGGGCGAGCGGAATTCCAGATGCAACTGGACGTCGCCAAATTCCTGCTTGGAAATCAGATTGTTTTCGCCGCCGCTCTGGCTGCGGGGCGGGATGGTCATGATCCCCTTTTCCACAGTCCAGGGACCGCGCTCGCCGCGCCATGCGTCGAGCGACTTGCCGTCGAAGAGGATGGTTGCGTCGGACGGCGCGCCGCCGGGCTGTGCCGCCGGGGTGACGACGGTGGGGGCGGGGCGATCGGGATCATGGACGTGCCAGTTGCTACCGGGCAGGATCGGCGTATCCTTGAAACCCAGCTTGCCAGGCTTGTCTTGCGCCTGCGCCGCTGTGCCCACCAGCAGAGCCGTGGCCAGCGCGATACCCGTCCCTGCAAAGCCAGTCGGGATGATTTTCATCCTCGTCCTCCTCTCATCTTATATTTGGTCGATGGCGCGATAGGCGGCCACCAGCCGGTCCTCGCCCTCGCGTCCGGCCAGCGAATTGCCATGTTCCATGCCGATCACGCCGCCATAGTTGCGGCCCCGCAGCCAGCGCACGATATTGGCGTAGTTGATCTCGCCGGTGCCCGGTTCCTTGCGCCCCGGATTGTCGCCGAACTGGATATAGCCGACCTCCGCCCAGCAGGCCTCCAGCGTCGGGATCAGGTTCCCGGACTGGATCTGCTCATGATAGAGGTCCGCCAATATCTTGACGCCCGGACTGTTGGCGCCGCGCGCCACCGCATAGCCCTGGGCGATCGACTGCATATAGACGCCGGGATGGTTGGTCCGCGTATTGAGCGGCTCCATCACCAGCGTCAGGCCGTGCGGCGCGACGATGTCGCCGGCGCGGCGCATGCAATCGATGATGCGGCCGGTCTGGATATCCTGCGGCACCTTGCGGTCCATGAAGCCGGTGACGACGGTCGCATGTTTCGCGTTCAGCCGCTTGGCGACCTCCACCGATGTGCGGATATCGGCCAGGAAGGCTTCGCGTTCGGCATCGTCATTGCTGCCCAGCAGCGGGCGGAACTCCGCCCATTTGGGCATGCTGGCAACGAACACGCCCATGGTCATGCCGCGCTGCGCCAGCGCTCTGGCCATGGCTTCCTGCTGCTCGACCGGACGCTTGCGCGCTTCATTCTCCTCCCAGGCGCGAAAGCCCTGGTCGGCGGCATAGGCGATCTGCTCCAGCAATCCGCCCCGGCTGGCAAAGCTGCCTTCATGCGGGGCGTAGCCGAGCGAGAAGCGGGCGGCATTGGAGGATCCCTTGCCGGCCGCAGCGGCGATGGCGGGGGTGGCGGCTGCGGCGACGCCGGCGGCGATCAGGTGTCTGCGCGACAGCTTCATGCCACGGCCTCCGCCCGGCGACCGGCGCGCCGGTCGGACAGCCAGATCAGCCCGAAGACGACCAGCAGGATCAGCGGCACGAAGGCGAGGCGGGCGAAGGATTGCGACGCCGCCGCATCCTCCACCGCACGCAGAGCCGGTCCGGTCAGGCGGGTGAAGGCTTCCGGCCCGCCGGCCAGTTCCACCTTGGCCTGGTCGAACATCTCGCCCAGCCGCGGCAGCACGAAGAAGCTGGCAAGCGCGCCGGCCGAGCCGACAAGCCCTAGCGCCCAGGCGTCACCGCGCGGATAACGTTCGGCCACCGACGCCAGCATCGTCGGCCACATCGCGCATACGCCCAGGCCCCAGACGGTGGAGGCGAGGATGGCGGAGGCGGGCGACTGCGCCTGCGACAGCATGAACAGGCCGATCGCGGCGAGCAGGCTGGACACCCAGAGCAGGCCGGGGTTGGACAGGCGGCCGGCGATCCGGCCGGCAAAATGGCGGAACACGAACATCAGCGCGCTGACATAGACCAGCAGCAAAATGCCGCGCATGTCGACCCGGTTGCTGAGCGCGACGTCGAGCCACTGGCCCGGCGCCAGTTCGGACGAGGCGGTCAGGAACATCGCACCGAACCAGATGAAGAAGCTGGGGCGGCGGACCACCTCCAGCATCATGTCCTTCATCGCCCGGCTGCAGGCGGTGGCGGGCGGCGCGGGGAAGCGGGTGGTGGAGGCGATCAATACGACGCCGATGGCCGGGATATAAGCCAGCGCCATGATCGCCTGCCAGGGAAGCGCCGAGGCGAGGAACACGCCGGCAAGGCCGCCGACGATCAGCCCGCCGGGATACCAGGCGTGCAGCACGTTGAGGCGATGGGTCGTATCCTCGAGATAGAGGCGGGCGGTCAGCGGATTGATCGACGCTTCGGCAAAGCCCCAGCCGATGCCCGACAGCAGCATGCCCAGCCATACGAGGTGATAGACGGTCATGCCGGTCGCCATGCTGCCCGCACCCACGATCAGCGTCGTGCCGATCAGGAAGGCGATACCGCAGCCGATCAGCACGCGGCGGATGCCGATCGTGTCGAGAAAGGCGCTGACGACGAAGACGGTGATGGAAAAGCCCAGGAAGGCCGATCCCAGCGCCGCGCCGATCATCTCGCCGGCCGCGATCGGGGCGATCGGGTCGATCCATTCCGCCTTCAGGCTGCTCGCCACCGCAGCGCGGAGCGATGCGCTCATCGAGGCGGTGAACAGCGCCAGGACGCTCAGCCAGAAAAGTCTGTGCCGGTTAATCGCCGTCATGTCGGCTCCTCTCCCTTTGGTCCCGCCGGCCTTCCGGTCGGGACATGTGTCGATCGTCGGTTGCGGCGTCAGCTGAGCCCCAGCCAGCGCCGGTTGTTGGCGGGATCACCGCCCCCTGCGAAATCGTCGAAGGCCCGTTCGGGCCGGCGGATCATGTGCGCCTCGATGAAGGGCGCGCCTTCGCGTGCGCCATCCTCGGGATGCTTCAGGCAGCATTCCCATTCCAGCACCGCCCAGCCATCATAGCCATATTGGGTCAAGCGCGAGAATATGCCGGTGAAGTCGACCTGGCCGTCGCCCAGCGAGCGGAAGCGGCCGGGCCGGTCGATCCAGTCGGCATAGCCGCCATAGACGCCCGCGCGACCGGTCGGGTTGAACTCCGCATCCTTGACGTGGAACATCCGGATGCGGTCATGATAGATGTCGATGAACTGCAGATAGTCCATCGCCTGCAGCACGAAATGGCTGGGATCATAGAGGATATTGGCGCGCTTGTGGCCGCCGACCGCATCCAGGAAGCGCTCGAAGGTCAGGCCGTCATGCAGATCCTCGCCCGGATGCAGTTCGTAGCAAAGGTCGATCCCCTGTTCCTCGAACGCGTCCAGGATCGGGCGCCAGCGCTTCCCCAGTTCGGCGAACGCCTCTTCCACCAGACCCGCCGGCCGCTGCGGCCAGGGATAGACGAAGGGCCAGGCCAGAGCGCCGGAGAAGGTCGCATGCGCCTTCAGCCCCAGTCGCCGGCTGGCCACCGCCGCCAGCTTCAGCTGCTCGACCGCCCAGGCCTGCCGCTCGGCCGGCTTGCCGCGCAGTTCGGCCGGCGCGAACGCGTCGAAGGCGGCATCATAGGCGGGGTGGACCGCGACCAACTGGCCCTGCAAATGGGTCGACAGTTCCGAAATCTCGACCCCGGCCTCGCGGCAGCGACCGATCAGATCGTCACAATAATCCTGGCTTTCCGCCGCCAGCTTGAGGTCCATGCAGCGCGGATCATTGCTGGGCACCTGAATGCCCTTGTAGCCCGCCTGCGCCATCCAGCGCGCGGCATTGTCCAGATTGTCAAACGGGGCGGCATCGCCCATGAACTGCGCCAAGAAGATGGCCGGGCCGCGCATCGCGCCCTTCGCCGCCGTCATTTCACGCTCTTGAGATAGGTGATGATCGCGGCGCGCTTGGCCGGATCGGGCGTGGAAATGGGCATGCGGCTGCCGGGCACCTTCTTGGTCGGCGCGGCGAGATATTCGTCCAGCGCCTTCTCGTCCCATTTCAGCTTCGATGCCTTGAGCGCGGGGGAATAGTTGAAGCCGGCCAGAGTGCCGGCGGTGCGGCCGACGACGCCGACCAGATTGGGGCCAAGGCCGCTCTTGCCGCCGGGCTGCACGCTGTGACAGGCGCGGCAGGCGTTGAAGGCCGGCGGCGCCGCTGGTGCGGTCTGCGCCTGGCTCGACATGGCGGGGATCATCACTGCGCCCGTTGCGAGCGCTACCAGGCCGAAGCCCATTACCCTTTGCACCCTCGACTCTCCGTCTTGTCTGTGGCTTTTATTTACCGGTAAACTGTTCCAATATGATCGGAAGATCAAGAGGCAGAATGAACGGTCTGTCGACTAATGGGAAAGAGGGATGAGGATGACAGGAAAAGCGTTGCGTCTGGGCATGGTCGGCGGTGGCGAAGGCGCCTTTATCGGGGCGATCCACCGCGCTGCCGCGGCACTGGATGGTGATTGGCGACTGGTGGCCGGCGCCTTCAGCGGCGACACGGATCGCAACCGGCGCTCGGGCGAGGCACTGGGAATCGACCCGGCGCGCACCTATGATTCGCTCGACGCGCTGCTGGCGGGCGAACAGGCGCTGCCGGCGGACGAGCGGATCGACGCTCTGTCGATCGTGACGCCCAATCATCTCCACGCGCCGATGGCGATCGCCGCGCTTGACGCGGGCTTCCATGTCTTCTGCGAAAAGCCGATGGCGCTCGATCTGGCTGAAGCGCGCCAGATCGCCGCCGCCGCCGAACGCTCCGGCCGGCATTTCGGCCTCGCCTTCACCTATAGCGGCTATCCGCTGGTGGAAGAGGCGCGGGCGCGCGTCGCGCGCGGTGATTTCGGCAAGATCAGGCTGGTGCAGGTCGAATATTCGCAAGGCTGGCTCAGCCAGGCGATCGACCGCGACGGCAACAAGCAGGCCGAATGGCGCACCGATCCGGCCCGTGCGGGCCTGGGCGGCTGTCTAGGCGACATCGGCACCCATGCCTTTCACCTGGCCGAACATGTGTCGGGCCTGCGCGTCAGCGAAATCTGCGCCGACCTCAGCATCCATGTCGAGGGGCGTCGGCTCGACGACGACGTCAATGTGCTGCTGCGCCTCGACAATGGCGCGCGCGGCATCCTCAAGGCGTCTCAAGTTGCGGCCGGCGACGAAAATGGCCTGAAGCTGCGCATCCATGGCGAACATGGCGGGCTGGAATGGGCGCAGATGGCGCCCAACACGCTGACCCTGCGCTGGCTGGATCGGCCCACCGAAGTGCTGCGCGCGGCCGGACCGGGCCTGCTGCCCTCGACCCTGCCGCTGCTGCGCACGCCCAGCGGCCATCCCGAAGGCTATATCGAGGCGTTCGCCAATCTCTACCGCGCCTTCGCCACGTGTATCCGGGGCGGCGAAGCCTGGTTCCCGTCGGTCGGCGACGGTCTGCAAACCATGGGCTTTGTCGAAACCGTCATCGCCAATGCGGCGGGCGACGCCAAATGGACCACGCTGCCCGGCGCATGACATGAAAGGGGAAGCGCGACATGATCGCCGCGCTTCCCTTCGCCCTCAGTGCGCCGCGCCCTTCTTGGGCAGCAGCGGATTGATCGTCTGGATGCTGCCATCGGCATTGTAGCGCAGTTCCGTCACCTTGACGTTGCGCAGGCGAGTCTGGCCCGACAACTGGCTATCGGCATAGAAGAGCCAGGACTTGCCGCCCCATTCGACGATCGAATGGTGGGTGGTCCAGCCTTCGACCGGCTCCAGGATGCGGCCCTTGTAGGTGAAGGGGCCATAAGGGGAATCGCCGACGGCATAGACCAGATAATGGGTGTCGCCGGTCGAATAGCTGAAATAATATTTGCCATCATGCTTGTGCATCCATGACGCCTCGAAGAAGCGGCGATCATGGTCGCCACCCAGCAGCGGCTTGCCCTTGTCGTCCAGGATCTGGATCTCGCGCGGGGTTTCGGCAAATTCCAGCATGTCGCCGTTCAGCCTGGCGACGCGCGGCGCGATCGCCGGCTTGTCATCCTGCTTCAGGTCGGTCTTCGACCCGTCCGGATCATATTTCCCGCCGATATTGCGCTGCAACTGGCCGCCCCAGATGCCGCCGAAATAAATATAGCTCTGCCCGTCGGCGTCGGTGAAGACGGCCGGATCGATCGAATAGCTGCCCTTGATCGGCTGTGGCTGCGCCTTGAACGGCCCCATCGGATCCTTGGACGTGGCGACGCCGATGCGGAAGGCGCCTTCCTTGTCCTTGGCCGGGAAGTAGAGATAATAGGTGCCATTCTTGTAGGCCGCGTCGGGCGCCCACATTTGCTTGTCGGCCCAGGGCACATCCTTGACGTCCAGCGCCACCGGCCCGACCGTCACCGGCCCGCCGATCTTGTCCATCGACAGGACATGATAGTCACGCATTTCGAAATGGCTGCCCAGGTCATCCTCGGGCGTCGGCCCGTCAATGTCGTGGCTGGGATAGACATAGATCTTGCCGTTCCACACATGGGCGGACGGATCGGCGGTGTAGATGTCGCTGACCAGCGGCTGGGACAGATATTCGGACGCATCGCGCTTGCCGCTCGCGGCATTGTCGACCGCCTGCTCGGTCTTCTGTTCGCCCTTCTGTTCCGGCGCCTGCTGGCAGGCGGCGAGCGCCAGTCCCAGGGCCAGCGGCCATGCGTGCAGGCACATTCTGCGCTTGATCGTCATATCATCCTCTCCTTGCGATTTGCGCAATTGATAGCGTTATCATAAATCGCGTGCAACGCTCGATTGGCGCCGCCCTTTCAGCGGTTGAGGCGCTGCATCACCATCGCCCGCAGGCGTCGCGCCTCCAGCGGCGTCAGCGGCGCCAACGGTCCCTGGGCATGATCGGGCAGATGGTCGCGCGCGTCCTGCGCCGGTCCGAACAGATAATGGTCGAACAGCGCGCGCCAGGCCATGCGCTCGGCGTCCGGCCGCTCGCGGATGCTGAGCAGCCCGTGCAGCAGCGTCGCCATCGGCGTGTCGATGAAGTCGGGCACGGCGTCCCACCAATAGTTCATCATGATGTTGAAGCCGTCGCGCGCCTCGACCTGATGCCACCAGAGCGCCGGGTAGAAGAGCGCGTCGCCCGGCTCCAGTTCGGCCACCTCACCGGCCGCCAGCGCCTGCGCAAAGCGCGGATAACGGGCCAGATCGGGCGCGGCCGGATCGACCATGCTGACCACCTGGCCGCCGGGCGTCGGCGACAGCGGGCCGGGATAGAGATTGCCGACCTGATCGGGCGGAAAAAGGGTGAAGCGGCGCCGCCCGACCAGGCAACAGGCCAGATTGTGCGAGCTGTCATAATGGGTCGCGGCGACCGTGCGGTTGCCGATCCAAAGGCTGACGGTCGGCACCGCCGCACCGAACAGGCCGGGCAGGTCATGGTCGGCACGCAGGCCGGGGAAATAGCGGTCGACATCGGTCGACCCGATATAGATGGCCGGGCCCTCGCCACTGGCATCCGCCCGGATTCTGTCGAGATAATGGGGCAGCGGCGCCTGCCCGCGATCGAAATTGAAGCCGGTCAGCTCATCATTGTAGAAGAAGCGGCCCCCGGCACCCCGCGCCCCGACATAGCCGGTGACCGGCGCGCCGCCATAATCGGCGAGCAATCGGTCCATCGCCGCCTGCGCCGACAGCCGCCCGGCAGCGACCAGCGGCCAGCCATCGACCAGTCCGCCGATCACGACCGGCCTCTGCGCCGCCATCAGATCGTCGAGCCAGCCAGGCGTCAGGTCGCTGGCGGCAATCCGCCGGGTCTGGTGCAGCGTCACGCCGCCTGCCGCGCCCGCTTGCGCAGGATCAGATCCTCGATATTGGCGAGCGAGGAGCGGATCGCATAGGCCAGTTGCAACAGGCCCGCCTGATGCAGCGCCTGCAGCGTCGGACCATCCAGCGCCTCCAGCCGATCGGCATCGATGGTGAAGCGACCGGCAATGTCATAGCGCTGCGCGTCATCGATCGCGATGTCCAGTGCGATCGGCGCCAGCAGCCCGGCCTGTTCGAACGCGGTGAACATCGGCGCGCTCAGGCCATGGCCTTCATGGATGGTGCGCAGCGCATCGGCGACATGGTCCAGATAGGGCGCGTTGCCGCCATGGGGCAGGAACAGCGCTTCGCCCGCCGCGCCGACGCGCGGATCGTCGAGGTCGACATGGATCACCGGATGATCTTCGCCGTCGCGTTGCTGCATGCCGATCAGGAAAGGGCCGCGCCGATGGACGGCGGGCACATAGCGTGCGGTCCAGCCCCCGGCGTCGAGAAACAGATTTTCGTCGCGATCGAACCCCAGCAGCGCGGTGAGCTGCCAGATGCCCTGGCCATCACGCTGGATCAGGATCGGATATTCCCGCTGGATCGCGTCGATCTCGGTCGGGAAGATCAGGGTCTGGTTGACGGCATCCCCGAAGGCGGCGCCATTGCCCGGTGCGACCCGAAGCGCGGCATGGGTGATGGGATCGAGTATCATCGTGCTGGTCATGGAATATCCGGCGTGCCGCATGAACGGGCGGCCATAGTAGGGCGTCGGCGGCGCAGGAAAAGCCCTTTGCGTGGCCCGCCTCGATGCCGTCCGCCCGACGCAATTGTGAAAGTCGGGGCCGCCCGGCAGGACGGCCCCGGCTCACCCCCTTAGAAGCGGAAGCGCCCACCCAGCAGGAAGCGACGGTCCAGTTCCTGCGCATACCACAGGTTGCTCTTGTCGCGGCCATAGGTGCGGATGTCGCTCTCGGTCAGGTTGATCGCCTCGAACGAGACGGCAAACTGTTCCGACACATCCCAGCTGATGTTGAGATCAAGCTGGCCGAACGGGCGCACGAACACCGGGTTGCGATCACCGCCGCCACGGTTGGCCGACTGCAGGAACTTGTCGCGCCAGTTATAGGCGAGACGGGCCGACAGGCCGTTCTTGTCATAGATCAGCGTGGCGTTGGCGGTATCCGACAGGCCGACCAGCGCGAACTGGTCCTCGCTTGGATCGGCGCCGACATCGATGCCGACGTCACCCCGGACCAGCGTATAGGCCGCCGACACACCGAAACCGGTATTGCCGAAGAAATGCTGGGCGGCGAGTTCGAAGCCCCAGATCTTGCCCTGCCGGTTGTTGATCGGCTGCGTGACCTCGAAGTCGTAGAGCGGGTCATTGGCGTCCGGCGTCAGGTCGACTTCGGTCAGCACCTGGTCGATGAAGGCCTGGCTGAGCGCCCCGTTCGAATAGTTCGCCTGGAACTGCTGCGACGCGGCATCGATATTGCCCTGCTGCTGCAGCAATGCCGTCATCGTGAACAGATTGACGTCGCTCGGGTCAGCCCCCAGCCGCTTGAGTTCAGCCAGTGCCGTGCCCGATCGCGATCCCGCCGCGCCCGAACTGACATCGCGCAGCCCGAACAGGTTGCGTGTCGTCTGGCCGGTGCCGACGAAATTCTGCACCCGCTTTTCGAACACGCCCGCCGAGATGTAGCTCGACGGCTTGTAATACCATTCGAACGACAGATCGAGATTGTCGGAAATCAGCGGCGACAGGCGAGCATTGCCGGTCGAGCCAGTGGCAAAGCCACCGAGCGCGATCGGCCGCGGCGGGGTGCCGACCGAGCTTGCCACGAACAGATTGCCATAATCGGGCCGGGCAATGGTCTTGCTGAACGAGAAGCGGCCGATGAAATTCTTCGCCAGCTCGATCTGGAAGTCCATCGCGGGCAGGAAGTTGTTGTAATTGCCGCTGTCCGAAACCGGCTGGACCTCATCCGACACCACCAGGGTGAAGTCGTTGTCCGATACCCAGTTGATCGCCTGCGGCACCGCCACCAGCGAAGTCGAGCGCACCTTGGTCCGTTCGTAACGTGCGCCGACCACCAGCGATGCCGGACGGCCCGCCAGTTCGCCCTTCCAGGTCAACTGGCCATAGGCGGACCAGATATCCTCCTTGACCCGGTTATCTTCCTGCTGGGTGATGCCGATCGCATTGCCGCGCTGGGCATAATAAGGCGACAGCGCATTATAGAGATCGACGGCGCTGCCCTGGAAGGCGGTCAGCGTCGCGCCCTGGCCCTTGGCATCGAAATTGTCGAACTTGCAGACCAGGCAATATTCCTGCAGCACGCCCGGCGCGACCGATGCGATATCGCCGACATTGCTGATGCCCCAGTCGCCCAGCGTCTGCTGCGTCTGGGTGCGGGTCTGGCGCATCTTGGACGTGCGGTAATTGGCGCCGACATCGAAGCGGCTGCCGCCATCATCCAGTTCCCAGCCCAGGTCGGCGCGGATCTCGTTGAGCCGCTGGCGCTGCGCCGAGGACACGGTGCGGCCCATCTGCGACCCCAGATCACCCAGATCCAGCACGCCATTATTATTGCCGCGCAGGGCATCGTTGATGGTGATCGACTGGACCGGGATGACGCCGCTGAAATCGGCCGACTGCGACGCCACGATCGGCGCGCCCAGGCCCACCAGCGTCGAACTGACGCCATTGGGATTGTCCGGCGAGCTTTGCGCCAGGCCGGTATGGCCGTCGATCGACAGGGTGACGCGGTCGTTGATTTCCCATTTGGCGTTCAGGCCATAATCCTGCAGCCGGTTGCGCACGCCGCGTTCGGCCTGTTCGAAGGCCGCGTCCTTCACGCCTGCGATATTCTCCTGCAGATAGCTGGTCGTGGCGACCACCGGATTGCCGTCAAACTCCACCTGGGCGAAGGGCCGGTTGAACCAGTTGCCCTGGCTGGCGCGCTGTTCCCGCTGCTTGTTCTGGGCGAACAAAGCGTCGGCGGTGAAGGTCAGCGTCTCGGTCGGTCGGAATTGCATGACCGCCGATCCGTTGATGCGCTCGCGCGAGCCCTGCGAATAATAATAGCTGCTGTCATTGGGCACCGACACCAAAGTGTTGGGGTCGGTCGGCGCGTTGCTGATCTGGGTATTGGCGTTGACGAAGCCATTGGCCGGATCGGCGAACTGGCTGTAGCGACGGATGTTCCAGTTGTTGACGGTCGCGCCGCGGGTCGAGAAATTGCGCTTCTGGTAGCTGCCGAAGATCGACACGCCGAACACTTCATTCTCGTCGCGCCAGCTCAGCAGGCCCGATGCTTCGGGCGTGATCTTGGCCGGATCGCTCAGGCTCTTCTCGACGCTGGTGTCATAGAGCGCCTTGACGCCGATCGTGCCGCTGAAGCCCGCCTCGCGCGCGTCGAGCGGCTTGCGGGTGATCACGTTGATCGACGCGCCGATACCACCCGACGGGATCGCCGCACGGCCAGTCTTGTAGACTTCCAGCGTGCTGACGCCTTCCGACGCCAGATTACCGAAATCGAAGGAGCGGCTGGTGCCCGACGAATAGTCGGCATTCTGGTCGCCGCCGACGGAGGTGACATTGGCCGATGGCAGCGCGCGCCCGTTCAGCGTCACCAGGTTGAAGCCGCCGCCAAAGCCGCGGACTGTGACCTGAGACCCTTCGCCATTGACGCGATCGATCGACACGCCGGTGATACGCTGCAGCGATTCCGCCAGGTTGGTGTCGGGGAACTTGCCGATATCTTCGGCCGAAATGGCATCGACCACACCGCTCGAATTGCGCTTGATGTCGATCGCGCGATCAAGGCTGGCACGCACGCCGGTGACGATGATGTCGGCTTCGGCATTCTGGACGGCGGCGTCCTGCGCCTGCGCCATTGTTGGTGTAACGCTATACGTTAGCGCTATCAGAGACGCGCAACGCATGAATCTGGAATATGGTAAACCCATTTCAGAATCCTCCCTTTTTTAACAGCTCGCCCACATCGAGCCTTATTGGACGTTCATGCTAGCCTAATGGCCAGCGTTGTCAATTATGATGCTGTGATCGGTTAAAGTCCCTAAGGGTTTGATTTACAGATTTATATTTGACTGAAAATAATAGATTTTTATGTTTTATTGTGCATTGCAAAAAATAGTCTACCGATGCGCATTTTTTGACTAGGCCAATTCTGCAGGGCAATAGCGACGCAGAAATTCGCGATGGCTGGGCATCTCCGCGACGACCCCCGCAATGTCCTTGCGCATCCGCGCGAGTTCCTCGCGCAGCTGCGGTTCGGGCATCATCGCCGCGACATGATGATAGCCGCGCGGGTGCATGCGCTGACCCAGCAACACCGACGACCAGCTGTCGACGCGGAACAGCTCATGCCCCAATTGATAGGCGCGGCCATTTTCCTGCCACAGCGCCAGCCTTTCCTTCAGGCTGTCGGGTATCTCCATCGTCCGGCAATGATCCCAGAAGGGGGAATCGTCGCGCTGGGTCACATGATAGTGAAGGATGATGAAGTCGCGGATATTCTCGAATTCCAGCCGTGACTTGCGGTTGAAATGGTCGAGCAGCGCGTCGTCGAACCCGTGGAAGGGGAAATCCTCGATCAGCCGCGTCACCGCCGCCATCATCAGGTGGATGCTGGTCGATTCGAGCGGCTCGATGAAGCCGCCGGCTAGTCCCAGGCCAACGCAGTTCTTGTGCCAGGCCCTGGTCCGCGTGCCGGTCTTGAACCGCACCAGCCACGGGTCGACGATCGGCTCCCCCTCGATCTCCGCCAGCAGCCGGGCATGCGCCTCGTCGTCGGACATGAAATCGCTGGCGAAGACGAAGCCGTTGCCGTCGCGATGCTGCAGCGGGATGCGCCAACGCCAGCCCGCCTCATGCGCGATTGCCGAAGTATAGGGCTGGGCCGGACCGTCGGAGGTGGACTGGACCGCGACCGCGCGGTCGGTGCGGATCCACTGGCCCCAATCCTCGAAGCCGACACCCAGCGCCTCGCTCAGCAACAGCGATCGAAAGCCGGTGCAGTCGATGAACAGGTCACCCTCGATCCGCGTGCCCGATTCCAGCACCAGCGCCGCGATATGGCCGCTCTCGGGCGTCAGTTCGACATTGCGGATCTTGCCTTCGACCCGCTTCACCCCCGCCGGCTCGGCCAGGCTGCGCAGGAAGCGGGCATAGCGCGCCGCGTCGATATGATAGGCGTAGCTGGGCGCGACCGAACTGCTGAGCGACATGCGATTGGCCTCGCCCGCCATCCACTCCAGGCAATATTCGCCCAGCTCGCCGCCAAAGCCCTGCGCCCTGGCATGCAGCCAGAAATGATGGAAATCGGCCATCCAGCTCCATTGCAGCCCGATCGTGCCAAACGGGTGGATATAGCGGTCGCCGACCTGCCCCCAATTCTTGAACTCGATGCCCAGCTTCACCGTCGCCTGCGCCTCGGCCATGAAGCGGTCTTCGCGAATCTTCATCAGTTGGTGGAAGCCGCGGAAGGTCGGCACGGTGGATTCGCCCACGCCGATGGTGCCGATCGCGTCGGATTCGACCAGTATGATGTCGATCAGCGGTCCCAGATGGCGGACCAGCGCGGTCGCCGTCACCCAGCCGGCAGTGCCGCCGCCGGCGACGACAACCCGCTTCACCACCCGGTCGGACGTCGGAAAATCTGCATGCATGTCGGTCAATCCAGCGGAAGGAAAAACAGGATGGGGCGCCGCATCGGTCAGGCAGCACCGGGCGTGGCGACGGCGCGCGCGGTGGGGTCATCGTCCGGCCCGTCGGCAATCGGGCCGCCCAGCCGCTTCCGACGCGCCAGCCGGTCGATCGCCGGAACCGTCATCATCGTCGTCACGATCGTCATCAGCGCCAGCATCGCGAACAGTTCCGGCCCGATGATGCCGCGCTGCAGGCCGATATTGATGACCAGCAATTCCATCAGCCCGCGCGCATTCATCAGCGCGCCGACGGCGAGCGCGGTGACATTGTCGTGCCCGGTCAGCCGCGCCGCCGCCCAGCAGGCGCCCCCCTTGGCCAGGATCGATGCCGCCAGGATCGCCAGCGCGACCAGCGCCAGCGACAGGCTGCTAACCATCGTCACCTGCGTATTGAGGCCGGAAACGGTGAAGAAGATCGGCACCAGCAGACCGATGGTCGTCGGTTCCAGCCTGCGGGCCAGCCCCTGCGACAGGATGCCACGCGGCATCGCCACCCCCAGCAGGAAGCCGCCGAACACGGCATGCAGCCCGGCCATGTCCATCGCCCAGGCGCAACCGCCGAACAGCAGCAGCACGACCAGCAGCATGGCCGGCGTGACCCGCCCTTCCCGCTCTGCCCAGCGAGCGAGCGGCGCCAGCAGCCGGCTCCCCAGGAACAGCATGACGATCGCGAACAGCCCGCCGCCGCCCAGCGCCCGGACCGCGATCATCCCGTCCGCGCCGATGCAGGCAAGCAGGATCGCCAGGATCGACCAGGCGATCGCATCGTCGATCGCCCCGGCCGACAGCGCCAGCGCGGCCAGCGGCGTGCCGCCCAGCCCCCGTTCGCGGATGATCCGCGCCAGCACGGGAAAGGCGGTGATGGAAATGGCGACGCCGATGAACAGGGTCGCCTCGAACCGCGTGACCGTCGGCCCAAACAGCCCCATGGCCGACAGCCAGGGGGTCAGCGCCACCGCGCCCAGGAAGGGCGCGATGATGCCGCACAGCGAAACCGCAACGGCGCTGCCCGCCTGAAGATGGAAATGCGCGCGGCGAAAGCCGAGGCCGACGAGGAACATGTAGAGACCGATGCCGGCCTGCGCGACGAACTGCAGCAGCGGCCGGGTCTCGATCGGGAAGAGCAGCGCCTGGGCCTGCGGCGCCAGCCAGCCGAGCAGCGAGGGACCAAGCAGGATGCCCGCGATCATGTCGCCGATCACCCGTGGCTGGCGCAGGAGCCGACCGACCAGCCAGCCGGACAGGCGACAGGCGCCAAGAATGACGACCATCTGCACCGCCAACGCCGCGCCGACATGGACCAGATCCATGCACCCCTCCTTGCCCCTGTCCGGTGCATGGGAATCCCCGTTCCCCGCATCCGACGCGCCGGACAATGGCAGGATGGCGCGGGGGGACAAGTGTTTTTCGCACCCCGCCGCAAAAAATGGGAGCGCTACCCCCGATCGCGCCCGATCGCGGCCAGATCATCGGGCCGGTTGATGTTGGGCAGGATCAGCCCCGGCAGCGTCACGGTGCGCGCACCAATCCGCGCCAGCCATCCCCGGATCGACCGGTTGTTATCCTCCGCCAGATGCGCGTCCAGTTCGGGCGCCAGCGCGGCCGGCCACCAGCCGAGCAGTTGCTGCCCGTCGAGGACCGCCGCCCGCTCGCCGATCAGCAACGCGGGCAGGTCGGCCGGATAGAAGGGCATGTCGCAGCCACTGGTCAGCACGCCGTCAAAGCCGTGGGCCTGGGCATGATGCAGCGCGGCGTTGAGGCCGCCCAGCGGCCCCATGTCCGGCCCCGGCCGGTCGGGCAGGCTGAGATAGGCTTCCTCGGTCCGGCCACAGATCGCGATCGCGGCGACATGGGGAGAGAGCGCGTCGATCGCATGGTCGATCAGACGCCGGCCGTCGAGCAGCGCCGCCGCCTTGTCGCTGCCGAAGCGGGTCGCGCGTCCGCCCGCCATTATCGCCCCCAACAGCCTGGCCATGCCCGCCCCTCCTGCCGATCCGGTCCCGTCTGCTTTGACATTGGCAGGGCACAGGGGCAAGGGTTCGCGCCGATGGCAGGCGCGCGCCGCGCGCCGCCCCTTCCCGGCGAGACCCCGATGCATCTGCATGATTTCGATATCGACCTGTTCCTGCGCGACTATTGGCAGCAAAAGCCGCTGCTGATCCGCAATCCCTGGGCGCAATGGACCAACCCGCTGGCGCCCGAGGAACTGGCGGGCCTCGCCTGCGAGGAGGGCGTCGAGTCGCGGCTGGTGGTGCAGGCGGACGGCGACTGGACGATGGAACAGGGGCCGCTGGCCGAAGATCGCTTCGCGTCGCTCGGCGCCAGCCCCTGGACCCTGCTGGTGCAGGCGGTCGATCATCAGGTGCCCGATGTCGCCGCGCTGATCGCCCCGTTCCGCTTCATCCCCGACTGGCGGATCGACGATGTCATGGTCAGCTATGCCAGCGACGGCGGCGGCGTCGGCCCGCATTTCGATCAATATGACGTCTTCCTGATCCAGGGCGCGGGCCGCCGCCGCTGGCGCATCGGCCAGGCGTGCGACGATAGCAGCCCGCTGCGCCCCCATGCCGACCTGCGCCTGCTGGCCGAATTCGACGCAACCGACGAATGGGTGCTGGAGCCTGGCGACATCCTCTACGTCCCGCCCGGCATCGCCCATGATGGTGTCGCGGTGGGCGATGATTGCATGACCTATTCGGTCGGCTTTCGCGCGCCGGCGCGCAGCGAACTGATCGAGGGCTGGACCGATCGCCTGCTCGAAGGGCTGGGCGAGGATGATCGCTATGCCGACCCCGCCTTGGCGCGCCAGGCCAATCCCGGCGAGATCGCGCCAGCCGCATTGGCCCGGTTGCAGGCAATGGTGCTGGAACAGCTGGCCGACCCGGCCGGCTTTGCCCGCTGGTTCGGCGAATATAGCAGCACCCGCAAATATCCCGAGATCGACTGGTCGCCCGAAGCGGCGATCGACGCCGCATCCATGCAGGCGCTGGTGGCGGAAGGCGCCCCCCTGCGCCGCAATCCGGCCAGCCGCTTCGCCTTCGTCCGGGCGGAAGACGCCATATTGCTGTTCGTCGATGGCGCATCGCATGACTGCACCGGCGCCAGCGCGGCGCTGGCGCAGCAATTGTGCGCGGACGAGACGCTGGAGATCGACCCGGCGCTGGCCGACGACGATGCCGCGATCGCCCTGCTGGTGCTGCTCCACAATCAGGGCAGCATCGCGTTCGAGGATGAGGAGGACGACGCGTGGGACGACTGATCCTCCTCAACAAGCCCTATGGCGTGCTCTGCCAGTTCAGCGATGAGCGCACCGGCCCGCCGCGCCCGACCCTGGCCGACTATGTCGACCAGCCCGGCGTCTATCCCGCCGGCCGGCTCGACCTCGACAGCGAGGGGCTGTTGCTGCTGACCGATGATGGCCGGTTGCAGGCGCGCATCGCCGACCCGCGCTTCAAGATGCCCAAAACCTATCTGGTCCAGGTGGAGGGCGACCCCGACGATGCGCCGCTGGCGGCGCTGCGGCGCGGCGTGCAGCTCAAGGACGGCATGACCCTGCCGGCGGAGGTCGAGCGGATCGACGATCCCGCGCTGTGGCCGCGCGACCCGCCGGTGCGCTTCCGCAAGAGCGTGCCCGATTGCTGGCTGCGCCTCACCATCCGCGAAGGCCGCAATCGCCAGGTCCGCCGCATGACTGCGGCGGTCGGCCTGCCGACCCTGCGCCTGGTCCGCTGGCGCATTGGCGACTGGACGATCGACGACATCGCGCCGGGCACCTGGCGGGAGGCGCCGGCGATCCTGCGCCAGGGCCGGTAGAAGACGCCTCTCCCGAAGTTCACAGTGTAAACGGGCTTTCGGGGCCTTTTGCGCCGGTTTTGCCTCTGCGACGCGCCGGTCGCGCATCCATGACGCGTCACCTCCAACAGGGGGCGGGTCCGCGCACCGCGCCCGGATCGCCCCCGCCGCGCGCCGCCGACGCCACACCCACGCACCGGTTGCGCGCCGGGCAAGCGCCGGATGGAGAAGACGGGGTGACGAAGGAACGCGCTGTCGCATCGCCAAGGGTAGACCAGAGACAGGGCGAATAGGAAAGCGGTGGGCGATGGCGCCCACCCGTGCGACCGGATCAAGTCCGGCGCGACATTGCTGAGGATGAGCGGAAGCAACTATCTCCCGTCATTGATGGCTGACGGCCCAATACTGCCCTCTCCGTCGTCGTCATCCCGGACTTGATCCGGAATCCATTCAGCAATCCCAATCTGGCGCAGTGCAGAATGGCTCCTGACTTTCGTCAGGATGACGCCTGTGGGGATTGGCAGGCTTCGACCAGATGCGGCTGTAAATTCCTCCCCTGCAAGGTTCGGCAGAGGCACTCGACTCTGCCGAAGGGGACCACGAAGTGGTGGAGGGGTGTCACGCTATCGAGAGGGCGACACCCCTCCGTCTGGCCTTCGGCCAGTTCAAGGGAGACACGGGTCTCCCTTGAACTCCCCTTGCAGGGGAGGATGGTCTGAAAACGACCAGAATCTGACGTTTCCCACTCTCCTCCCTTCCAGGGAGGGGCCGGGGGTGGGTGCGCCGCGCAGCGGCGGTCTACGATCGATAGGGCAGAAGCTCGCTACGCTCGCAACCCACCCCAACCCCTCCCTGGAAGGGAGGGGCTATGCCTTGTTCCAACCCCATATCACCCGTCCCGCTCGCGCGCCTTGACCTTGCGGACCTCGGCCAGCTGGCCCATCAAAATCGTCAGCGCGTCGCGTTCCGCCTGTGGCAGATCCTTGGTCTCGAAATGGCGGATCAGCACTTCGAGCGCGTCGCCGATCCGGCCGATCTGCCGGCCATAGCTGCCGACCTCGTTCAGCACCGTGCGCTCTATGTCCGGGCGTGCCGTCTGGCCGAGCGCGATATTGATGAGACCGACCTGGCCGCCGCTCTGCGTCCAGGTCAGGGGATTGATCGCCTGCCACAATCTTTCGGGGGCCAATGCTACGCTGAAGGGTTCCATGCCGTGCTCCTTGTCGGCGAAGGATGACGGAGGCGAAGCCTGCCATGGCCGCCGCATCGGGGCAAGATGCTGTCCTACAGCAGCCCGCTTTGCTATTCTTGCCACCTAGTCCCCGACTTTTCGATAGGATCGGCGGGGCGCAAGAAAATGTCAGAATGTGCGGGAAATATGCGAAGTTAAGCGGATGATCTCCAACAAGGGACGCTTTTGCGTGGCCGGCCGGATGGCCGCGCCACTGGATTGCCGCCCGTCATGCCCTAAATAGCGACAAATGCCCCCAGCCACGCCCGATTCCACGCCCCTTCCGCCCGCCTGGGCCACGCTGCGGCGCTTCATCCCCTATCTCTGGCCGGCCGATGCGCCGGCGCTGCGGCGCCGTGTCGCGGTGGCGCTGGGGCTCGTCGCGCTGGCCAAGGTCGTAACCCTCGCCATGCCCTTCGCCTATAAGGGCGCGATCGACCGGATGGCGCCGGGGCTGGAGCCGGCCGCCGGCCTCGCCATGGCGCTGGTGGTGGCCTATGCCGGCGCGCGCTTTGGCGGCGTGTTGTTCGACAATCTGCGCAACGCCATTTTCGAGAAGGTCGGGCAGGAAGCGGGTCGGCGCCTGGCCGACGATGTCTTCGTCCATCTCCACCGGCTGTCGCTGCGCTTCCATCTCGACCGGCGCACCGGCGCCGTCACCAAGATCGTCGAGCGCGGCACGAAAAGCATCGACACGATGCTCTATTTCCTGCTGTTCAACATCGCGCCGACGGTACTGGAACTGCTCGCCGTCTGCGCCATCTTCCTGGTGAAGTTCGGTCCCGGCCTGGTCTCCGCTACGCTGGCCATGGTCGCTCTCTATATCTGGTTCACCCGGCTCGTCACCGAATGGCGCAACCAGCTGCGTCGCGACATGGTGGACATGGACACCAGCGCCGTCGCCCATGCCGTCGACAGCCTGCTCAATTTCGAGACGGTCAAATATTTTGGCGCCGAGGAGCGCGAGGCCCGGCGCTACGGCAACGCCATGCGCCGCTATGCGAAGGCGGCGGTAAAGTCGGAAAACAGCCTCGCCTGGCTCAATATCGGTCAGTCGCTGATCACCAACCTGATGATGGGCGGGGCGATGGCCTATACCGTCTGGGGCTGGAGCCGGGGGCAGTTCTCCACTGGCGACGTGGTGCTGGTGAACACCCTCCTGTCGCAGCTGTTCCGCCCGCTCGACCTGCTCGGCATGGTCTATCGCACCATCCGCCAGGGCCTGATCGACATGGAGGCGATGTACAAGCTGATCGATACCGAGACCGAAGTTGCCGACGTGCCTGGTGCCCCGGCGCTGCAGGTTGCGGGCGGCGCCGTCCGCTTCGACGCTGTCCGCTTCGGCTATGATCCCGAGCGCGAGATCCTCCATGGCGTCAGCTTCGCGGTGCCGGCGGGCAAGACGCTGGCCATCGTCGGTCCCTCGGGCGCGGGCAAGTCGACCATCGCCCGCATCCTGTTCCGCTTCTACGATATCCAGGGCGGCACCGTGTCGATCGACGGGCAGGACATCTCCGCCGTGACGCAGGCATCGCTGCGCGCCGCGATCGGCATCGTGCCGCAGGACATGGTCCTGTTCAACGACACGGTCGGCTATAATATCGGCTATGGCCGCGAAGGCGCGAGTCAGGATGAGATCGAGGCCGCAGCCAAGGCGGCGTCGATCCATGATTTCATCATGAGCCTGCCGCAGGGCTATGACACCCGCGTCGGCGAACGCGGCCTCAAGCTGTCGGGCGGCGAGAAACAGCGCGTCGCCATCGCCCGCACCCTGCTGAAAGACCCGCCGCTACTGGTGCTGGACGAGGCGACCAGCGCGCTCGACAGCCGCACCGAGACCGAGATCCAGACCGTGCTGCGCGACATCAGCCGCAAGCGCACGACATTGGTGGTGGCCCATCGCCTGTCGACCGTGGTCGATGCCGACGAGATCATCGTGCTGGACGCCGGCCGCATCGTCGAGCGCGGCCGCCATGCCGATCTGGTCCGCGCCGACGGTCTCTACGCCACCATGTGGGCGCGCCAGGCGACCGAACGCGACGACATGCCCGAAGAGCCGGGGATCGAGGACATGTTCGAGGTCGCCCCGCAATAAATGGTCAGCACTCGCTGATCTGCGCCAGCGGATCGAGCCGGGCCTGCCAGCCGAGCCGGTCCAGTTCGGGCGTGTCGGCGACCGCTTCGGGATGGCCCAGGCATAGCAGGGCGGCGAAGGTCCAGTCGTCGGGCACTGCCAGCGCCCGCGCGACGAAGGCCGGGTCGAGGATCGATACCCAGCCGAGCGCCAGCCCGCGCGCCCGCGCCGCCAGCCACAGCGTGTGGATCGCCAGCACCACCGAATGGAGCCGGGTCTGCGGCATGGTCGCCGCGCCCAGCCCCGCGCCGGCCGATGTCGCATCGTCGCAGAAGACCGCGATGATCTCCGGCGCCTCGCCCAGACCATGCAGCTTCAGCGCACGATAGGCGTCATGCCGGGTCGCGTCGGCGATCTGGCTGGTGGCCCGCTCCCGCTCGGCATCGACATGATCAGCCAGTGTCGCGCGCAGCGTTGGCGTCCTTACCCGAACGAAGCGCCAGGGCTGGCTGTTGCCGACCGAGGGCGCCAGTTGCGCCAGCGTCAGCAGCTCCAGCACCATCGCCTCGTCCAGCGGATCGGTGCGGAAATGGCGCACGTCGCGGCGCCAGGTCAGCAGGTCGGTCAGCGTCGCGCCGAAATCGGGATCGAAGGCCTGCATCAATATTCGATGCCGGCCTGCGCCTTCACCCCGCTGCGGAAGGGATGCTTGATCATGGTCATCTCGGTCACCAGGTCGGCCGCCTCGATCAGCGCCTCGGGCGCATTGCGGCCGGTGACGACGACATGTTTCATGTCGTCCTTGGCGGTCAGCACCGCCAGCACCTCGTCCAGCGGCAGATAGTCGTAGCGCAGCACGATATTGAGCTCATCGGCCAGCACCATCGCATAATCGGGGTCGGCGACCATGCGCTTCACCTCGTCCCACGCCTCACGCGCCAGCGCGATGTCGCGGCTGCGATCCTGGGTGTTCCAGGTGAAGCCCTCGCCCATCGGCTTGAATTCGACCTGTTCGGGGAAGGCATCGAACACCGCCTTCTCGCCGGTGGTCATCGCGCCCTTCACGAACTGGACCACGCCGACCTTCTTGCCATGGCCGATCATGCGGACGACCATGCCCAGCGCCGCCGTGGTCTTGCCCTTGCCCTTGCCGGTATGGACGATCAGCAGCCCCTTTTCCTGGGTCTTGGTCGCCATGATCTTGTCATGGGCAGCCTGCTTCTTCTTCATTTTTTCCGCATGCTGTTCGTCGGTGCGTTCGACCATCGTCACTCTCCAGAAAGCTCGGCGAGCAGCATGCCCGCGCTGTTGGACTTGGATTTCCACAGACCGCGTTCCAGCGCCTCGGCCAGCCGGGCGGCGGTCTCGCGCAGGGCGGCGGGATTGGCGTCGGCCATGAAGGCGCGCACGGCCTCATCCTCGATGAAGGCGGCGTGGACGGCGTCGAAATGATGATCGCGTACCGCATGGGTGGTGGCGGCGAAGGCGAAGAGATAGTCGACCGAGGCGACGATCTCGAACGCGCCCTTGTAACCATGGCGCATGACGCCGGCGATCCATTTGGGGTTGGTGACGCGGGCGCGGACGATGCGGCCGATCTCGTCCTCCAGCGTGCGGATCACCGGCCGTTCCGGGCGGCTATGGTCATTATGATAGCTGAGCGGCTTGGCACCTTTAAGATGCTCGATGGCGGCGGCGATGCCCCCTTCGAACTGATAATAATCGTCGCTGTCGAGCAAGTCATGCTCGCGATTATCCTGGTTCTGGACGACCGCGTCGGCCTGGGCCAGGCGGGTGGCGAACAGGCTGCGTTCGCTGTCGCCCTCCACCCCTGCGCCATAGGCATAGCCGCCCCAGTCGAGATAGACGTCCGCCAGATCGGCGCGGCTGTGCCAGATCTTCTCGTCGATCATCGCCTGCAGTCCCGCGCCATAGGCGCCGGGTTTCGATCCGAACACGCGGGCACCGGCGCGGCGCGCGGCCTCCGCCGCATCGGCACCGTCCGCCACCAGCGCCGCCTGTTCGGCGCGATGCCGGGCGGCGGCGGGGTTATCCTCGTCCGGCTCATCGAGCGCCATCACCGCGCGGGCGGCGCTGTCGATAAGGTCGATCTGTTCGGGAAAGGCGTCGCGGAAGAAGCCTGAGACGCGCAAGGTCACGTCGACGCGCGGCCGACCCAACTCGGCCAGCGTCATCATCTCGAAGCCGACGACCCGCCCCGAACTCCATTCCCAGCGCGGCCGCACCCCCATCAGCGCCAGCGCCTGCGCAATATCATCGCCGCCGGTGCGCATGTTCGCCGTGCCCCAGGCGGACAGGGCGATGGCACGGGGATAGTCGCCCTCGCGCTGGAGATAATCGTCGACCAGCAATTGCGCCGATCGCTGGCCCAGATCCCAGGCGACCGCGGTCGGCACCGCGCGGGTATCGACCGAAAAGAAATTGCGCCCGGTCGGCAGCACGTCGGGCCGGCCGCGCGTCGGCGCGCCCGATGGCCCCGGCAGCACGAACCGCCCGTCGAGTCCCGCCAGCAGGGCCGCCGCCTCGCGCGGGCCACAGGCATCGACGCGCGGCGCCAGATCATCGGCGATCGCCGCCAGCACG